>JAYTAD010000016.1:0-18101 GCA_043737705.1 Candidatus Saccharimonadota bacterium
GCTGCTGACCCTCTTCTTCCGATACATGCGACCGTTGGTCCAGGCCGGTCGAGTCTTCGCCGCTGTTCCCCCGTTGCACCGCGTCGAGGTGATCAACGCAGGAAGCAAGAAGAACGACCTCCTCTACACCTACAGCGAGGCCGAGATGCGCCAGCTGATGTTCTCGCTGGCCAAGAAGGGGCGCAAGGTCAAACAGCCCCTGCAACGTTACAAGGGTCTTGGTGAGATGGACGCCGACCAGCTGGCTGAGACGACGATGGATCCTCGCCACCGGACATTGCGTCGGGTGACCCTGGCGGACGCCGAGGTCGCCGAGGTCAGCGGCACCGACGCCTCGACCGTCCACGCCCAACTCACCATACCGTACTCGTCGGCAATTTTAAGGCCAAGGCCCGAGTCTTTGCTGGCGACTTTGTTATAGACGACTGTAATCGTGCACTCGGCTTCGGGGGTCGTTTTTACGGTGATTGAGGCATTCGAACCTGGCACAACCGGAGAAGTCAGCATCTGAACCGATGCGCCCACCTTGGCATTGGCCGCTGGCTGGACACGTTTCAGAACCGGAGCTGGCTCAGCTTCGACAGGGACAGCTATGGCTGAGCTATTTTCGGCACTATCTTGACCCATATACCAGGTGTAGGCCACGCCCACTCCGACAGCGATGAGCAACAAGACACCAATACTAATTAGTGTACTGCGCATAAACTTAGCGATTTGTAGCTTGTTCATCGTATTCGGCCTTGTGAATCTATTTTTGGCTTTGGTATTTATTAATCGAGTCGGTCACTTTACCGTCTTTTTTGAGGTTTTCAAAGAACAGTATTTGGTCTTTGCTAATTATCATTTCATCAACTGGTCCGTGAATCTCACTGCCCAACTTAATCAGCTGGACATCGGGTGTCGCCTGATTGCTGGTTGTTTGTAGATTTTTCGAATCAGCGGTTGCCGCGTCTTGCGCCTGGAGGTAAAAGATATCAGTTAATTTCATATAATTACCGTTAAGGGTTTGTAGCTTTCCAAAGTAAACCATATTGCCGGTAAGAAATACCGCCTGATATTTGCTACTGTCTATATTTGCACTCGTGCTAGATCGATACCAAAAGAAACCACCAAGCAGCAGTGCCGCCAGCAGCAATAGCGTCGCAACAGCAATCACAATACGCTTGCGCATAGTGTTATTTTTTTTGTTCTTTGGCTCGGGTGTATTAAGTCGTTCTCCCGTATTTCGACCCGTAGGTGTTAAGCCGTTTCCACGAACCAGTCCGTTATCCATATCCGTTATCTCCCGCATTTTTATTATTTTCGTTAGGCTAATCATACCATAAGGGTTATAGGTTATCAATTGACCCTAAAGGAGCCGGTCTAACGCCGGCTGCGACCAACCAGCGCAGGAAGTACCTCATTAGGCTATGCTTATTATTTTTAAGTAGACATCGCGGAGCTACGAGCCTACCTTCGTGCTGCTTAATTTGTCAGCTACATTAACCCAAGTAAGTATCCGAGCCCTCTTCTTGCGGCTTACTATCCGAAGCGTTACTGCCTGAAGGTGCGGAGAGCTTGGTGGCCAGAATGGCCAGCTCTTTGCGACTCAGTTGAGCTATCCCATGTTGCGCGTCGGGGCCAACATCTTCAGCAGCCTCTTCAGCAGCAGCTTCCTTTGAATCTTGGTCGCCTGCCCAAAATGCCGGTTCACCTTTGTGTATCTCTGGTAGTTCTTCGTTGGTCATAATTCATATCTCCCTATTAAATAAATTAAGGTACCTTATGTACCTCTCTAAAGATATATTATCGCACTTTATAGCGCAGTTTTCAGTGAGATAAGCCACTTAAGACGGCAAAAGCTCTAAAATAAAGCGCCCTTTTATACCCTATACGTGTGAATGATAGAGAGTCCATTGTAAGGAAACTTACAGATAGTTTCTGAGAAAACAATGATACTAATCTTATACATTAAGCAAAAGGAGGTCTACGTATGGATACGATTAATAACGGGCTAAACCGCTTCGTGGAAGTGACTCTCGAATGGCTACCTGTGCTTCTGGGCGCGCTAATAATCCTTATCATCGGATGGATTATCGCTGGAATTATAAGGAAAGGAGTACATAAACTGCTTTCATCGATGAACTTAAATGACCGAATTTATAGCAGTCAAGGTGGCAATATAATTCAAAAAGCCATACCTGACCCTGCCGGTTTGGTCGCCACTGTTGCTTACTGGGCGATTGTTCTGGGCACAATCTCAATTGCCGTATCGGTGCTTGGTATCGATGCACTGACAAACTTTGTTGGGGCTATATACAGCTACTTGCCTAATGTTATTGCAGCACTCGTCATCTTTGTCGTTGCTGGTGCTATTGCGACAGCCGTCGCTACTTTTGCTGGGCGCTCATTAGGCGACACCGCAACCGGCAAGCTAGTGTCTACCGTCGTTCCCGTCATCGTAATGGGAATTGCTACTTTTATGATTCTTGATCAACTGATGATTTCTCCAGCCATCATCACAATCACCTACGCCGCTCTAATGGGCGCGGCTGCGCTTGGCTTTGCTCTGGCGTTTGGTCTTGGCGGGCGTGACGTGGCTGGCCGCATGCTGGAGGGAGCCTACAAAAAAGGGGTCGAGAGTAGTGACCAAATCAAGCGCGACCTCAGCGTGGCTAAAAATCGCACAAAAACAAGTGCACAAAAACTCGCCGACAATACTCGCAATTATTAATTAGTGGTGCTACGAATCGACTAACTCAAGTAGCGAGTAAGATTCGGTAGCATCAGCCCCTTATCGACACCTCAAGCTACTCGTTGTTATTTATTGATAAATCACCGTTCCGCTTGTTCCATTGATTGCATCACTAGTATTGACGAGGGACGTAATCACAGCTTTGCGACCCTGCTTACGTTCTACAAACTGGATTGCCGCCTGTACTTTCGGTAACATACTGCCTGACGCAAAGTGACCTGCCGCCACGTGTTGTTTCATATCTGTGACGGTAATATCATGAATCGCTGCTTGGTCTGGCATTCCGAAATTAACCATCGCGGCATCAACCGACGTCAGGATGAGTAGGGTATCGGCATCAAGCGTGTCGGCAAGCACGGCCGCACTAAAGTCTTTGTCTATAACTGCTTCTATCCCTTGGTAGCCCTGCTCGGTTTTTATAACGGGGATACCGCCGCCACCGGCCGCAATTACCACAACTCCGGCGCGAGCAAGCGCACTTACAACGCCCTTTTCAAGAATAGTCTGAGGTTTCGGTGATGGTACAACGCGGCGCCAACCACGGCCTGAATCTTCTTTGACGACGAAATGTCGTTCCTGCGCAGCAGCGCGGGCTTCCTCTTCAGTCTCGTAAAAGGGACCGATTGGCTTCGAGGGGTCATCAAAAGCGGGATCACTCTTGTCGACTACCATCTGAGTCACCAGCGAAACCACCGGCATGGCGACTCCCGCTTGGGCCAGTTTGTTTTGCAAGGCCTGTTGCAGCCAATAGCCAATCAGGCCTTGACTCATCGCAACGCTGCTATCGAGGGGTAGCGTCGGCACGTCCGAGGTATTAATAGCTTCCTCGTGCAGAACAATGTTACCTACCTGCGGCCCATTACCGTGGACTATGACTATTTTATGACCGGCTCGTAACAGCGGAATAAGGTGCGCGGCAGTTTCGCTCGCCACGCGCTCTTGTGCCGCCGCACTCGCCTCGCCTTTTAGCTGCAATGCGTTAC
Source organism: Candidatus Saccharimonadota bacterium (assembly GCA_043737705.1). Lineage (GTDB taxonomy): Bacteria > Patescibacteriota > Saccharimonadia > Saccharimonadales > Saccharimonadaceae > UBA1547. The sequence goes on from JAYTAD010000016.1 coordinate 3,718, forward strand.
CACCAAGTGCAACGACTATTATTGAATCCATGCGGTCCTTAAATTATGGCCGAAACTGTAATAACAGTGAGGCTGATTATCAAAAGTGACACCATCAGTTTCCAGGTGCGACGAAGATACGTGCCATACGACACCTTTGCAAGCGCAAGTCCACCAATAACCGATGCGACAGTTGGGGCAATCAGGTTTATGACTCCTTCGGAAGTAGCGAATGCCGTGACAATCAAGTGGCGATCGATGTTAGCGAAATCAGCAAGCGGTGCCATGATTGGCATCGATGCGGTCGCTAAACCAGAAGTTGACGGAATAAGGAACGACAACGGGAGGTACACGATAAACGCGATAGCTGGCAGCAGAACGGACGGAACAGTTCGTAAAAGTTGTTCACCGTAGTTAATAAACGTGGCCATAATTTCACCGTTGCTCATTATGACAGAAATACCACGGGCTAGACCGATAATTAAAGCGACACCCAACAAATCACGAGCACCCGAAATAAAGGTGTCGACGAATCCATCGCCGTCGCGGCTGCTTGGTGTTTTGGCGTAGTAAATAACGCCGATAATCATCGATGCAACAAGGAAGAGCATCGAAAGTTCATTGAACCACCAGTCGCCGAGTGGCAAGATACCGCCAAACAGTACTCCGATAACTGGAATGTCTTTCAGGAAGGTAGCTATGTCTGCAAAGAACGTAATACCGAATTTATATTCCCATGGAATAACAGCAATGACCATAATCAGGAAAGTCAGGCCGAAGACACTGACGACTGCTTTGCGACGTCCGGTTAGTGCAGGTACGTCTTTGGCCTTTGTAGTCAAGCTACGGGGATGCAACCTAGAATCGTCCTTGTATTCACCTTGCTTGACCTTGCGAGCGTAACGCATAACAAACAAAATCGCTGCAACCAGTGCAAGCACCAAGATAACTAATCGCTCGATAATTCCATCGCCGATTGAAACATTTGCGAATCCGGCTGCGATACCGGTCGAAAATGGATTGATGGTTGACCCAAGTACACCAACACCAGCACCCAAAATAATCACCAGTGCTGCGACCATGCCATTATAGCCAGCTGCAAGCATCACGGGGATAACTAAGGCATAAAAGGCAATCGTCTCTTCCTGCATGCCGTAGGTTGTGCCTCCGAGCGCAAAAATTACCATCAAAATTGGAATGAGTAGCTCTTCTTTGCCTTTCATTCTTTTGACGATACGGCCTAAGAAAGCATCAAGTGCTCCCGTTTTCATGGCGACCCCTAGGAAACCACCAATGATAAGCACAAACAAGACAACGTCGATTGCCTGGGCGGTACCGTTAATAGGCGCCTGAAAAACTTCCCAAGGCCCCTGTCGGACATCTGTTTTTTCACCGTCGACGTCTTTGACTTTATCGACTTGAGCGTAGGTACCGGCGATAGGCGTCGGATCACTGCCATCGGCCGGTTCGGTCATGCTATATTGACCAGACGGAACGACCCATGTTAACAATGCAACGACTGCAATCAGGCCAAATAAAATGCTAAAGGCCGAGGGCATCCTCCACTTTCTGTGGGTTGTTTTTTGAATGTGATTACTAGTTTTTGCTTTCATTTGACTAGAGCCTCCTGCTCTCTTTGTTTTTATAACGTTAATGCCATCACGGCTTTAATTGTATGCATACGATTTTCCGCCTGGTCAAATACGACGCTGGCTGACGAACGAAATACTTCGTCGGTTACCTCCATTTCAGTAATACCATACTGCTCGTTAATTTTCATTGCCGTGTCAGTATTCAAATCATGGTAGGCAGGCAAGCAATGCATAAACTTTACGTCTGCGTTTCCCGTCATGCGTATCATATCCGAATTAACCTGAAAACCACGTAACTGTTCAATTCTCTCGGCATATTTGGCCTCTTCGCCCATCGATACCCAGATGTCCGTATAGATTGCATCGGCACCCGACACCGCTTCAGCGACATTGTCGGTAATGGTAATTTTTCCGCCTGATTCAGCGGCAAATTGCTGGGCCATTTCCACCAGTTGAGACTCGGGGTGGAGGCTGTTCGGTGCGGCAATTCGAAAATCTAGCCCCATTTTTGCAGCTCCAAGCATCAAACTGTTGGACATATTGTTACGGCCATCGCCAACAAACACCAGCTTAAGACCGCTTAAGTTACCGCCGTGTTCTTCCAGCGTCATAAAATCAGCCAGAATTTGGGTCGGATGATAGTCATCAGTCAACCCATTCCAGACCGGTACACCAGAGTATTTTGCAAGATCTTCAACCGTGGAGTGTTTAAAGCCACGGAACTCAATGCCATCAAACAGGCGACCGAGCACCTTAGCGGTATCTTCAACCGATTCTTTCTTGCCCAGCTGAATATCGTCTTTGCCCAGGAACTCGGGGGCAACGCCTAGGTCATTGGCAGCAACCGTAAAGGCAGCCCGAGTTCGCGTCGAAGTTTTTTCAAATAGTAAGGCGATATTCTTGCCTTCATGAATACGATGTGGTGTGCCGGCACGCTTTAGTTTTTTGTATTCGTGCGCTGTATCCAGCAAAAGACGAATTTCAGACGAGCTGTAATCGTTTAACGTCAGCAGCGAACGGCCCTTCAAGCTTTGTTCCATATTAAATGTCCTCCCTTACAAGTGGCATACTCATGCAACGCGGACCACCACGACCCCGCCCCAGTTCACTGCCTGATATTTCGATAACTTCGATGCCACTGTCGCGCAGCTTTTGGTTCGTAACGTAATTGCGGTCATAGGTCACAACGACACCAGGCGCAATCGCCAAAGTATTGGACCCATCATTCCACTGTTCGCGCGCGGCGGCAATATCGTCACCGGCGCCACACTCGATTAGTGTAATGTGATCTTTGCCCAGAGCTACGCGCAGCACATGTTGCAAGTCGGTTTCTTTGCGAATACGAGGATAGGGTGAGGTTGCGTCCTTTTCCAGAATAAACATATTCAACTTACCGTCAGCGTCACTAATTTCCGGGTGGATAGTAAAGGTATCATAGTCAATCATCGTAAAGACCGTGTCAAGATGCATAAAAGCGTGTGATTTGGGAATTTCTATTGCAATGACAGTCTTAAAATCAGAGTTTTTAAATAATTCCGTGGCCATCTTTTCAATTGCCTCAGGAGTGGTACGTTCACTGATTCCGATGGCCATCGTGTCCTTACTCAGGACAAGTTCATCGCCGCCTTCCATTGAAAAGTGGTTATCTCGGTCGTACCAAACGGGAATATCGCTATCTTCAAACCTGGGATGGTGCGTGATGATGTACTTCATAAACAACGATTCACGACGACGGGCTGGCCAGCGCATTCGGTTGATTGTCAGTCCGCCCCCAATAGTCGCGGCCGGATCACGAGTGAAATAAAGGTTCGGCATCGGATTGAGATAAAATGGATAGCTGTCTTTTTCTACCATCGCGTGGAGCTGTTGTTCATGTTCTGGCGGCAAGGGAACTTCTTGTTTTCTGACACCAGCCATCACTGCATGAACCATGTCGAGTGTTGGCATGGCGGATAAATACGTCGTCAAGGCATCGGTAATCCGTCGATTTCCTTGCTTTGATGATTCCACCATTTCCTTAATAAATTCGCTTCGTACTTCGGGTAGCTCGAGCGCTTCTGCGGTGAGCGTATCCAGGTACAGCACCTCGATGTCTCGTGAACGCAGAACGTCCGCAAACGCGTCATGCTCGACTTGGGCCTGTTTTAAATAGGGAATATCATCAAACAACAAATCCTTAAGATACATCGGGGTTAGGTTTTCAAGCTCTTTCCCGGGTCGATGCAGTAAAACGGTTTTTAACTTTCCTATCTCTGACGTGACGTGTAATGATCCACCCATGATGCCCCTTCCCTAGTTTAGTCTCACCGGCGCTATTAGCGCTGTTGCTTGAATTGTATCACGTTTATGCTTACACAAGTTGATATCTCTCCCCCTACACTATGGGCACGATGCTACACTATTATATACAATGGCTTTACAATCGGCAGCTTCGGATAAAAATGGTCTCCCTACAACGCACCCTCTTTGGCGGCCTTTCAAAAAACCAACAATTGAGGAAATAGACAAAGCCACAGTCTCCGGCAAGCGCACTATATTAGCGACAGGCAAAATTGAAGTTTCGCCTCCGGACGAAACGTGGCCGCTGCAGTTTAGTCTGCTTTCGGACCGCATTCAGGCAGCACTCGGAAGCCGTGTCATCTCGATTGAACACGTTGGATCAACGTCGGTACCTGGACTATACGCAAAACCAGTCATCGATATCGGGCTGACCGTTAAAGACTCCTCGGATGAACCCTCGTACGCCACAGACCTTGAAAATGCCGGCTTTAAACTAGTTATTCGTGAGCCAGAATGGGAAGAGCATCGCTGTTTTACAGCAAGCGACCCAAAGTGTAATCTTCATGTATTTTCGCCCGAAGCAATCGAACCGCAACGAGTACGAGCTTTTCGCGATTGGCTGAGGACGCACGACGATGACCGCGAAGCCTACGCGTCACTCAAACGCCAGCTCTCGACTCGTGAGTTTGCGTCAATTATGGAATATAATAACGAAAAATCCGCATTAATCTACGAGATTTATGAGCATATATTTCTAGCCGACAAGACACATCCGCACACCAGTCAGCGGATTTAAGCTAGTGGGTAGTAGAGCCAGTTCCGGCTAAACGTGAGACGGTTCGACTGAGGTTAAGTTGCTCTGTGCAATTTCATACAGCACGTCTTTAACCGGCATTTCATAAAATTCCGATTCATCCTGTATATGATATCTTGACCACATTTCTTTTGGATTATCACGCTGGAATACCTGACCAAAGCGCACGGTGGTGTGGTCTAATTTAGTGACTATTTTAGCCCTATCGGTAAGACCTTCACTCGTGGCATCTTCGTGGGTCCAAAGGTGTCCGTCACCTCCTAGATAGAGGCTGCCTCTCCACAAGCCTTCTCCTGTAATTTTAAAGGTTCCTATGGGGTAGCCATAGACGGCAGCACCTGGTGTAATTTCGGGATTTCGCCCTACTAATTTACCAAGAAAGCTTGGCGATCTAGCTTCACAGGCTGTCTTGCACAGTATGTCCGCGCCTGGCATGCCCTGTTCAGACATAATTTGAATAAATTCCAAAGCGTAATTAGTGTTGTCGCCCAAGAGTGTCTCCAAAGCTACGGCAGCAGAGCTTTCCGCTGCTTCACGTACATTAACAGTTTCACCGCTTATTTTTTGTCGGTCACGTTGCGCTGCCAAAATAAGGCAATCGCGGCTACATTCCTTGATAGTCGGAGCTATTTTAGATTCATACATAAACACTATCATACCATAACAAGAATAAATTACAATAGCATTAATACTGTGGACAGTGACTAGTAGGGCTTTTGTATTTCTTGCTTTAAGCCATAGATGAATTATATTTCGGCTGCTCAGCCACAATAGTTAGTGCTACACTTATCGTAGATAACTGATTTTGGAGAAAATAATGGGAAAAACATTAGTTACAGGCGCTACCGGAAACGTAGGACGCGAAGTCGTTAAAGCCTTAAAAGAACAAGGCCAATTATGTATAGCGGCGGTCACAGAAAAAGCTCAACTTGCCGGTTTTACGTCGGACGAGGCGGTACTATTTGATTTTGGCGACCAGACTACCTGGGAACAAGCTTTAAAAAATGTCGATAAAGTTTTTTTAATGCGCCCCCCTGCTATTTCTGACGTCAAAACATACCTTTTTCCATTCATCGATTACGCGCTCGAGCAAGGTGTTAAACAAATTGTGTTTTTATCTTTGCAGGGCGTTCGCTTTAATCCGCTGACTCCGCATTTCAAAGTTGAAAAATACCTAAAGCGCAAAAAAGCGCCCTACACGTTTCTCCGACCAAACTTCTTTATGCAAAACCTCAGTTCGATTTACGCAGACGACATAAAGACGCGCGATGAGATATTTCTGCCTGCTGGCAAGGGCAAGACTGCTTTTGTCGATGTCCGTGACATTGGTGCTGTTGTCGCCGTGACGCTTGCAGACACCAGCCATATCGGCAAAGCCTATACATTATCGGGAGCAGAAGCGCTGGACTATTATCAAGTGGCTAAAATTCTTTCGCAAACTTTGAAACGTCACATAACGTATCAAGATCCAACCACCGAAGATTATATTAATCGAATGAAGTCAAATAATGTTGCCGAGGACTATATCAAGGTACAGAAAATGCTCTACTTTGTCGTTCGGCATAACTTTTCTGCAGGCACGAGCAAAGACATCTTAAAACTATTGGGGCGTCCACCTATATCATTCCGACAGTTTTCACAAGATTACATCGACAAGTGGCAATAGCGGCAGGCCTATCCAAGAAGTTAATTTTACCCGAGAAGGACAGACCTTTGTAGCCCTAATTCGGTTGAGGCTTTAGTATTACACTTGTCCCAGATAGCCGCTTATTAATAGCCTAAAATTTATCTGTTAGTTCTGTCGCGTGGCGGGGTTGGGGTAGTCGTGTCACCACCTCCCCCGTCGCCGTTATTATTAGGGATGACCTCACACCCTATCTCATCGACTTCGGTATTCGCCGGCGTATCGGCACATGCATCCTCACTATCTATAACACCATCCTTATCAGTATCTATGACTTCTGGTATGTCTTTTTTATCGTTAACTTTGACCTCACACCCTATCTCATCGACTTCGGTATTCGCCGGCGTATCGGCACATGCATCATCACTATCTATAACACCATCCTTATCAGTATCCTTGGGTGCCTTTGGTACATCACACGTTCGCGTAGGAGTTGTGCCATTGATAAAGTACTCTTGGTACGTTCCCTCCGTACCACCGCCGACTGCGCGCTGTCCATTGCTCCGGCATACTGTCAGGCGCTCGATGCCGGATGGTGCTGTGAATGGCTGATTCACCTGCCCGCTCAATCCCGCTAGGATGGTACTACGCCATATTGGACCAGCCATGCTCGAACCACCATTATCCATCGGCGTGTTATCGTTATTCCCAACCCACACACCGACCGCGAGCTGCTTGGCATACCCAATCGTCCAAGCATCACGCGCCTCATCAGTCGTACCAGTTTTTACCGCCACATCATACCCATTTGTATTCAAGCTGCTTCCAAATATTGGCGCCCGGGCACTTTCATCATTCAAAATGTCAGAGATCAAAAACGACGCATCCTCGCCCATTACTCGTTTTGCGGATTGAGTGCCCTTTGCGAATACTTGCTTTTCGAACTTATCATCAATTTTTGTGATTATTGTCAGCTCGTATTGACCGCCTCCATTCGCGAAGGCAGCATAGGCATTAGTCATATCTGTTAGTTTAGCTTCGGAAGAACCGAGGGCAAGCGAAAGACCGTAATTGGTCGAATCGTTAATGGTGCTAATACCCAAACGTTTTAAGGCATCAGTCGAAGCGGCTACTCCAAGTTTTTGCATTACTTCTACCGATGGAATATTCAGCGACTGTGAAATTGCATTACGTACCGTAACGTTTCCCCTATAACGACGATCAGCGTTCTGTGGTTGATAGCCACCAAAATTCGTTGGCTCATCTTTTAGGATTGTTGCTGGGGTGATTATGCCACGCTGCAGAGCTTCAGTGTAATACAGCGGCTTGATGCTTGATCCAGGCTGACGGGCGGTGGTTGCCATATTGACCTTACCAAACTCAGTATTATTGTAGTCGGCGCTTCCCACGAGCGCCCGTATTTCTCCACTGGTTGGATCAATCGCCATGACGGATGCATTTGAGCCGCCGTTTTGTTGAATAAAGCTCATCTGTTTATCCACAGCAGCGTTGGCAGATTTCTGCAAACTCACATCAAGCGTCGTCGTTACTCGAAAACCCGAGCGAGTCACCCGCTCTTCGCCATATTTTTCGTACAGTTCATTCAATACCATTTCCGCAAAGTGAGGCGCGGTACCATTCGTTCCCTCGCCCTGTTCGGCATAGGCCAGCACCTCGGCCTTGGCGACATCTGCCTCTGCCTGGGTGATAACTTTGTTGTCAACCATCCGACCCAAGACAGTCGTTTGTCGCTCTCGCGCATAGTCTGGATTACCGGATATAGGCGAGTAGGCCGATGGTGCTGGCAGTAATCCAATCACCATAGAACTTTCTGCCAAATTAAGATCAGCAGCAGGTTTTCCAAAGTATGTCTCCGCAGCCGCTCCGATACCAAAAGCACCCTCACCGTAATAGACCGAGTTGAGGTATAAATCCAAAATTTCATCTTTGCTATACGTTTGCTCAATCGCGAGGGCAACCGTGAGCTCTTGGTATTTGCGTAAAAATGTTTGATTACTCGAAAGGAGGGTGTTTTTTGCCAATTGCTGCGTCAGCGTCGACCCACCGTAGCCAGTCGCATCGCCACTCAGAAGGTTGGCGTACAGCGCACCGATGATGCCGATAAGTGAAAAACCACCGTGCTTATAAAAGTCTTTATCCTCAGCCGAAATAAGCGCTTTCTCGGTGTAATCAGATATCTTATCGAGCGGCAGTCGCTCACCACGGTCGGCTGTTCCAAAGCTATAAAATGCCTTACCGTTCTTGTCGAGCAACACCACTCCTGTGTTACTGTAGTTCATCAACCTATCCGGGTCAGAAATGGCGTTTGCATAATAAACGTAGGTGAAGAGAGGGGTTAAAACAAGAAAGGCAAAAATCGGACCGCCAATAAAGGCGATTTTCTTTGGCTTACTAAGACCTTTAAACCATTGCCAACGGGCGACAAAGAACCCACCAACGGGCCCATATTTCTTAACAGGCTTCTTTCGAGCGCTTGGAGTTCGTTTCGGACTATACGATCTAATGCGGGTATATTTTGACATAATTGTACATTCTTATTATACCCGACAACACAAACAAGTCGGCAAGTTGCTGATTGGGGCTAGTGATACAACAGTTTTCTTTGCTTGGCATGGCGGTCTGGAGTACTTTGACGCACATTTAGTATAATAAGAGGGGCAAACGAAGAAAGGAACGTCATGGCTGACTGGGGGAAGATTTTCAGTAGAGGTAACGTCCAGGATCGACGTGGTTCTGGACTTGCCGTCGGTGGAGGAATTGGCGCATTCGTAGTTATTGCTACTTTTATCTTTAATGTCTTAAGTGGTGGGCAAATAAACATCAATGATCTTTTAAGACTTGTGCCCGCTGAGCCACAAAGTAATTTAACTTCACGTGACTTTGAAGGTGCCGACCAATACGAAGTATTTGCCTCTACTGTGCTCGGATCCACTAACGATTACTGGCGCAGCCAATTTACGACATCAAGCCAAGACTACATAGAGCCGTCGCTGGTATTATTCCGTTCAGCCACTCAATCGGCTTGTGGTATCGCAACGTCTGAGGTGGGGCCGCACTATTGCCCACTTGATCAAACGATATATATTGACGAGACTTTTTTTATTGAGCTCCAACAACGATTCCAAGCTAAAGGTGGCGACGTCGCTGAGGCATATGTCATTGCTCACGAAGTCGGTCATCATGTTCAAAATCAATTAGGTAGCTTGGAGCAAGCTCAACAGAGCGGAACGCAAGCTGCTGCAATTGCAATTGAGCTACAGGCCGACTGCTACGCCGGTGCTTGGGCCAACTCCATTGCTCACCTAGAGGTATTCGCACCGAATGAAATTAATGAAGCCATAGATGCTGCTGCCGCTGTAGGAGATGACCGTATACAGCAATCGGTGAATGGCCAAATATCACCCGAAACATGGACACACGGTTCATCCGCCGATAGGGTGAAGTGGTTTACTGCTGGGTTTGACAGTGGCGATCCAAAAGTGTGTGCAGTTGCGGCTTAGTCAAAGCTATTTTACAGTGGTGATGGCGTAGTTCAACGGTCATGGAACAGGATCTTTTGTTATAAAAATCACATGGCTCCGACGGCTGGACAGCGGCTGCGCCTTTTCCATTCGTTTGTAAAAATATGTAAACACATTTTTTCGTCACTCACTACACCGAACCACTTTTGCTGTGCAAAAGATCTGGTTCTCGTGCCTGGCGTGGGGTAAGAAAAAACCGCTAGCAAATGCTAACGGATTTTTCTTGGCTCCGACGGCTGGACTCGAACCAGCAACCTCGAAGTTAACAGCTTCTTGCTCCACCATTGAGCTACGTCGGAATACAATCAGTATTATACCCTTACCTCGGTAGTCGAGTCAATGTTTATTGGTCACCCCTCCCCCGGGTGGCGTCCGATGGGGCCACCCCAAAATTGTTTGATCGTAATCGATAAAAATTTTAGGGGTAAATCGAACGTCAGGACCCGAGAGGTACGACAGTAATTCCTATTGTATGCGCAGCGCTTCAATTTGCCGCGTCAGCTCGGCAATGTTCGCCCAACTCGAACCATTAGTCATGATAGTCAGAATATATGGCCCAGTTGGCCCATAGACAATCGCGGCGTCGTGCAGCAAGCCGTCCATAAAGCCGACTTTGTTGGCAACCACACTACTCACGCCTTTGGGAATCCCTTGACGATACACATTCCGCTTCATGGCATTAATCAAGCGATCACGGCTAGGCTGTTGACTCAAAACCTGTCCCGTCTGCACCATTCCTAGCAGTAACGCCAAATCGCTAGCCGTTGACTTGATGCCATCCTTATTCATAAATGACGTACTGGCACAACCGATATCGTGGGCCTCGTTGGTAATCGCCGCGAAGCCTATCTTTGTCAGCAAAGCATGGGCACAGTCATTGTCAGACTTGACAATCATATCGTCGAAACAACGCGTCAGGTCACGTCCACCCTGGATCTGATCAGTCCACTGCCACGTGCCTGCCTCAACCCGCTTGAGGGTGCTGTAGGCCACAAATAGCTTATAGGTACTAGCGGTTATAAAAGAGGTGCCACCGCCATACACAGCCCGTCGGTGCTGGCCCGCCAGTTCAGTCAGCGCCACGCCGTACGTCCCGGGATGGGTTTCGGCAAAGTGCTTCATCAGCGCCGATAGTCCCACGTCGCTTGGACTGTACGCACGAGTATAGGCAATCGACGGGGCCACAACAGCCGTTGCCGCACTCACCTCTTTCGTTTCACCCGCCACGAAGCTCTTCAAGCCAGCCAGCGTCCCAACTTTATCGAGCGTCTGTCCATTCGGCCCAATTTGTCTGGCAGTCTCGACAAAGTCATAGGTCGATACTTTCGTTACACCAGGTGCGACGGCAACTTTGGCCGCCAGTGCGGTATCAAGATAAGCACCAGACCGGTCTGCATTGAACGCGTAGTCCAGCTTATTCTCCACAACGCTAAAATCTAGCCAGGTTATCAGCTGGTCCTTTGGCAGGAGCACTGTTTGACCGCCCGCTTTGACGTTTATTCCTTGGCTGATTCCCGTACTAACTTGATCGGCCACCGCCTGCGCATCGCTGTTGCTAACCGCCGGAGGCACGACTTTAACTGGTATCGTCACGCTAACGTCACTCGTCAGGTTAAATTGAGCGCCAGCGATTTTCTTGGTGACATCAGCCACTGTACAGGTGCCACCATTGGCACTTTTTTGCAATTTAAGTTTGCCCCCGTCAACTTTTAAGCCAGCATTTTTTGCCGGTACACTACACGAATCGCCCAGCTCTTTCTTGATATAGGCCGCTAGTACCGCCGAATCACGCTTGTACGACGGTGTGTCGTCGGTCTGGACCACCCAATGTCCCCACAGTAGTGAGGTTGGCACAAGACGAAGGTACCACGGGTAGGTTGTCTGTTTGACGCGTTGTTCGTTAGAAATGCTAACCCCAATTTCACTTGGCTTAGGGCTCTGATGAGCCTCGGTGCTATCGCCAAAATAAATCGCTAGGGGAGCTTGGGCGTACTTTCTGTCAAGCGCCGCCGTCGCATCGGCTTTACTCCAGCCACTCAGCTTTACTCCGTCAATCGAGGCAAACGGCAGCAAGTTTGCCGCTGGCCAGACAATCTGGACTAAGATCATTAAAGCTAATATCCCGCCGCCACCAAAAATGAGGAGTCGCTTCCAATGAATCGCGAGCCAGCTCTTGGTGCCGACAGACCAATCTTTAATCATACTCATGCCTATTATACGCGCTTTAAGTCGACTAACCGCGCTTTCATCGCAACATGGGCATCGTTAAGGCCGAGGATTTTAAGGGCCCCAATTAAAACATACAACTCGTCTAGCACCGACTCGTCGTGGCTTTGTTCGAGCTGGTCAAAGCGCTTAGTCACGGCGTTAATCAACCATTTTTCTTGGGCGGGCGTCGGGCCTTTTTTGGTCGGTGCGTCATCAAAATGTGTCGTCACGATCTCGAGTGAACGAGCCGAATTATCTCGTTTATTTAGATACCCTTTGCTAATAAGTCCATTGATATGAATCGCAACCGTCGAAACCGACTTGTAGCCAAGGGCGCGCATAATTTCACGGTAGCTCGGGCCATACCCATGACCCTGAATAAAGCCGTCGACAAAGTTCAACAGTTCTTTTTGGCGTTTGCTTGATCTCTCACCAGGCATTACTTTTTTCTCCCGACTTGCCATCTACTACCTACCCTATACCACCTACCACTTTCCCCGTTCCAACTTCCGATAGCCAACCCGGCCAGGCCCCACCAGATAATCGCCACGGTATCGTCGACCCATACAGGCAACAATAATCCAATCAGCGCCAGGCCAATGCCGCTGGCAAAGACGCCCAGTGCCAAATAATCCTGGCGTTGCTCCCACAAACGGCATAGTACGCCGACAAAGATAAGTAAAAATAACACTAGCCCAGCCCAACCGGCCTCATGAGCAATCAACAAATACTGATTTTCGACAATAAGCGGCGAGCTGCCGTATAACGAAGCCGAGCCCGTACTGCCAACACCGCCACCAAGTGGCTGTAATAGAACTCGTTTTTGTCCATCTATCAGAGAATTAATATGCCCGTCATTTGAACTAGGAGTGTCCACCATTCCAGGGTTTTCGTGAAGTATGGTTTGGGAAACAAAAGGCGTATCCTTTAGTGTAAACAAGAATCCTAGTGCAGAAAAAAGAGCTATCATACATATAATCCAAATTTTTTTGGTTACATTACGACTAAACCTTACGCCGAGAACGATAGCGATAGCTACTATTGCAGCGACCGCGGCGCTCCGTGAATAGCTCGCCCATAATGCGACTAGGCCACCAAAGGCCATCAATGCAGTTAGCAATAGCGTTTTTTGTTTATGCATTTTATTCCCATTAAAGACAACCCAAGACGTTAATAGACCAAGACCAATACATGAATATGCCCCAAGTGGGTTCGGGCCTCTGAGTGTACTGTTAATCCTTACATAATCATAGTTCCTGTCCACAACGAGGTAAGGTATTATTGTATCTTTGCTATAGCCCACATATTTCAGAACATCATAGGGTAATATAAAGACCTGCAAAATTGCAAAAACAAATACTATTAATGCCCCGGCAATGCCAAGTACAATAAACTTTCGTCTATAGTCTGGGTATAGTTTAACGGCAACATAGACAAGTACAAAGTAAAGCAGATATCTCAGGTCAATCATCAACCCTGCCACACTGGATGTAAGTCCTTGCCAAAAAATAGGTAACAAAACCAAATGCAAAACAGCGTAAACAGCAATTGCGATCATCAACGGCTCTTTGAGAATCTGGAGTTGACGTTTATCGTACAGAATCAGACCAACGGCTACCGTCGCCACAAACATTAGGATTTCTTTCCATGACTTTACAAGTAGCGCGTAGTCAGGAAATAACACACTCAAACCTACACTAATCGGGGCGTGCAACACGATACCACCAAAAATCAGCAACAGGATGCCTAAATACGCTTTTTCAAGTATTCCTAACGAAGATAATTTGCTTTTTTTGCCAGCTACCATCTACTACTTACCATCTACCATATATTGTACCCCATAAAATGATATAATAAGCGGAACCATGCCAAGCAAAAACACCAAGTTTTACAGCCTCATCCTTATTATCATTGACACCTTCGTCCTCTTGGCCGCTTTTACGCTGGCGTACATCCTGCGCGTTCAGTACGATCCTCGCCCACTGGTGAACAATATTCACGCCTATGATTACCTCTATGCTTTCCTGTTGATTATCCCTTTCTGGATTCTTATTTTCGTGGCACTTGGCCTGTACCAACGCAACACCTACAATCGCCGCCTGGTAGAGTGGAGCAAGATACTGATTGGTTCGTTTATTGGCATCCTGCTAGTCATTGGCTGGCAGTATGTCAGCAACGAGGATATACTTCCCGCCCGATTGGTGGCCGTCTACGTTTTGATTGGCTCGTTCATATTGATTGTTCTGGAGCGTGAGATTTTACGCGTTATTCGCAGCCTGATGTTTCGCTACGGCAAAGGCGTCAAACGAGTCCTTATTATTGGCACTTCGGCTGCGACGGGTGAT
>JAYTAD010000017.1:0-13455 GCA_043737705.1 Candidatus Saccharimonadota bacterium
TGGCAGTGGTCCGCAACTAGCCCAACGGCTGCGCAAATACACCACCGGAACCTTTGCTGGCATTTTTAGCCAACAGTCAAACATCGATATTAATAACTCGATGGTCGTCTTTAATATTCGTGACCTCGAAGACGAACTGCGCCCAGTCGCCATGTATATCGTTCTGTCACACATTTGGAACATCACCCGTACCGACCAGAAAAAACGCATGTTAATCGTCGATGAAGCCTGGCAGTTGATGAAATACGACGACTCGGCTAACTTCTTGTTTTCGCTAGCCAAACGGGCGCGTAAATATTACCTGGGTCTGACAACCATCACCCAGGACGTCGAAGACTTCATGGGGAGCAAAATGGGGCGGGCGATTGTCGCCAACAGTTCGATGCAATTACTCCTCAAGCAGTCGTCTAGTGCCGTCGATGTCTTGTCTGATGTCTTTAAGCTGACCGAGGAAGAAAAAAAGCGTCTGGCCAACTTCCCCGTTGGGCAAGGCCTGTTCTTTGCCGGACAAAACCACGTCCATATTCAGATTGTGGCCAGTGCCACCGAACAGCAACTTATTACGACCAATCCACAAGCGGCCACTCAGGCCCGTAGCGTTAACCAGCAGACCGTCCCGATGAACGGTTACGTTAATCCCGGCTCGGCTGTATAAGGTATAATGTAGGGTAATTATGGCACTCAGTACACTACCCGACGATACAAAAAATTCCACCGAACCCAATGAATCTGATGAGTTTTTTAACAATGTCTATGGTAATGCTGGCGCTAAAAACCTCAACGACGCCGAACGCAATCCCGATAGCCCAACCAGCAAAGAAAAAGGGGTTTCAGACCAAGAAGCGTCTCCTGAAGGTGCTGGTGCTGGTTTTAAGAATAATTTTACCGGCAAAAAGGGAAGTGGTAAAACAAACTTTTTCAAAAAAAAGGGCCGCGGTCCACTAGTTAGTATATTATTAACACTCCTGGCGGGGGGTGGGGGAATTGGCCTGTTCGTCGGTCCGGCGATGGCACCAATTGCTTTTTTTGAAAACATCACCGATGATTTAAATGACCAACTGGCCGCCCTCGACATGAGAAGTGGTTTTGTGTTCCGAAACAAACTACCGAGTGCCGAGAGAAAAGTTGCATTGACGGGTTGTACGACATTATCAATTCGCTGCAAGTTCGCATCTATTAACGAAAGGCAAGTCGCTAAATTAAAACAGGCTGGTATTGAGGTAAGTCCTACTGCCAAAGGTGGTTTGTTCGGAACCAGGATACAACCAACAAATTACAAATTTCAAGGTAAAGATTATTCTCCCGAAAAGTGGGCTCAAGAATTAAAGACAAACTCGCACGCCGCAAATGCCCAACGTCGTGCCAACAACATGAAGTACCTTGGTATGAGCGACACAGCATTTACGAGAGTGTTGACGCGATTTGGAATATCGAAAAGACCCCCCGAATTAAAGGGTACCGCCAAAGAACGCGTGGCTGCCTTAATGAACAAAGCCGGGACGAGCGATTCGCGCTCGCTAACGCTTAAGCCAGCGATTGATGCGGAAGGTAATGCGATGGCAGCCCCGGATGGCACTAAGCCCGCCTTTGTCTTAGACGGTGACAGTAAAGGAACCGTCTATAATGAAGCTGATAGAGCTAAAATGCAAAAATCGATCGATCGCGTGGCCAACGCCAAACCACCGAGCGGGGCCACCAAAGCTTCCCTTGGCGCCCTGAGCGTCCTTGGATACTGGGATCTGGCGTGTTCGATTAAGAATATGGTTGGTGGCGCCTCCATCGCGGCCAAGGTCGCCAACCAAACCGAACTAATACAGTACGCCATGCCTATAGCGGCCCTTTCTAGCCAGATGAAGGCGGGCGACATATCGGCCGAGAACGCCGAAGCCCTGGGTGAATTCTTTACCCAGACAGACACCCGAAAGCTGATTGTCGACCTCGAGCAGTCAGCGACAGGCTCGTCGAACGAAGGCACGACTATTAGCGACGAGTTGGCGACAATACCCAACCCTAACCTTGGTAAAAACGGTATGGATTCAGAATTATACAAAATGTCGACCCTCGGTGGAGTCGCCGCGCCATCGACCAGTCGTACTATGTTTTCGCTCGGCATGAGCCAAAACAGCCTCTTGGCCGGCATTTCCGGTTTTGCCGCCATAGCAAATACACTCACTAACGTCGGTGATGCTAAAGCCTGTGGCATTGTTCAAAACTTCGGTGTTCGCCTGGTGGGTGGGGCGATAGCCGTCGTGGCTGCTGTGGGAAGTGGCGGTGGTACAATTGCCATCCAGGCTGGAATAGCCGGCGGCATGATAGCGGCTATGATGGTCCTGGATACAATTATCCACAACGCTCTTGACAGTTCACTGATTGAAAATGCCGACCTTGGAAGCGCTCCGGTTGACCGGGTTGATGCCGTATGGACGGGCAAGAGCGGCATATTGGGAGCTGCGGCCCAACACCGGGGTTTAGTACCTGGCACTACTGATGAAATTATCGAATACGCTCAGCTCCAAAACAACACAAAACAGGATTACATTGCCCTCGAGACCGAAGACGCTCATCCGCTCGACGTCAGTAATCAATACTCATTTATGGGGTCATTGGCGCGGTCTGTTGCGGGTTACACTTCTTCTTCGTCTTTTGGTGTTAGCTCTCTGTTTCATAACGTGTCGTCAATCGTGAGTGGCGGCGTCAACTCACTATCAAGGGTCTCATCGGTTTATGCGACTTCTCTCAATCCAGATCGTTTTAAACAATGTGATGACGAAAGTTATCTCGCCATAGGGATTAACGCCGATGTTCAGTGTAATATTCGTTATATTATGCCGACGGCCGACCTACAACTAGATACCGATGATGTAGCTGTTTATATGGAACAAAATAACTATGTCGAGAAAGACACCATCACGGGTCTTCCGGTTGGCTACACCGCCCCTGATCCAGCTGAATCTCAAAATGCCGTTATGGACGTCGTCAGCGGTGCGGTCGATTCAATTATTAATACGAGGCCCTTAAATGACTATGGAAAGTTCCTTGATTATTGCGCTTATCGAACGCAGCCATTTGGCGAAACTTTCGAAGAAACGGGATCACTCAGTGATGATGAGTTGGAATGGAAGACTGGCAAAAAATGCATGGAAAAAAGCGAGATGTTGAGTAATTTCCGTATATATACACTCGATAAAACTGTTCAAGATGCTCAAGACAGCGAACTACCCACAGCCGCACCAGCAGCCACTACTGCCCCAAGTAGTCCTCAGGCCGCTGGGACTCCAGACAACGTCACCACCAGAGGTGCCGGCTGGACACTGACCGATAATTTAGATTATTCCGCCATACCTTGCGCCCCAGGTGCTCCCGACGTAGGTACTTATACCCACCCCATTAACGGATTTACCATACGAAAATGTGCCTTCGCCGGTGATCAAGTGGCCTCGATCGTGTCTGAAAAGGCTGTTGCAATGTTTGCCGCCGCCAAGGCTGCCGGCGTTACCCTCAGCCTAGCAAGCGGCTTTAGGTCATACGAAGAACAGGCGGCATTGTATGCTCAAAACTGTAACAGCGCTGGTCTATGTAGTCCAGACACCGCCAAACCGGGCAACTCCCAACACGAGGCTGGCCTCGCCCTCGACATCGAATATAACGGATCAACCATTTGTTATAAAAGGTCTGCTGCTAATTGTCAGGGGAACGCTGGTTTTGATTGGTTAAAATCAAACGCCAGCAATTATGGATTTATCAACTACCCAAAAGAAGCGTGGCACTGGGGAACGAGTTGAGATTAAGTTTATGAATACTCTATTTAAACGTTCTGTTTGGTCAAAGTTTATTATTGCTGTGTGTTTATTTAGTTTAGTTTTTACACCAACAACATATGCTTTGGGTGGTAAATTTGATGAAACTTTCTATTCCGGCAATGACATTTTATACTACAACCCCGATGATAAAGCATGTACTCAGTCCGGTTTGTCGAGTTCTATAGGGTCATTGAAAGGGAATACCAATGCCGAAAAAATATGGAACTGGCTCAAATCAAAAGGCTTAAGTAGCGAACAAGCGGCCGGGGTAATGGGAAACTTACAAGCCGAGTCCGGATTTAGTCCAACCAGACACGAGAACAGTAAGGGCTGGTTATCTGGGGGCTGGGGGCTTGCCCAATGGACAAATTATCCAGATGGGGGCGCAACCGGCCGAAGAACTAGTATGGCGAAAGCTCTCAATAATCAGCCTGGGCTAGGTCAGTATTACGACGCTAAATACGGTGACTCTCCACCAGCCACAAATGGCGGGCGAGACCCTGGTGTTCCCGTAGAAATAAACCTTCAATTACTTGATTTTGAGCTTAGTTATATGATGCAAGAAAGTCAGGGACGCAAGGTGTCCCAGGCTGTCGCGAGTCAAGGTTATGGCACGGCTGGCGCAAATGAGTGGGATACATTAAAAAAACAGGCGACAATCGAGGCTGCGACCGTTTTTTGGCACAATAATTTTGAAGTTTCTGCTGATACTGCGGCTGCGGTACTAAGTGTTCGTGGTGATTTCGCTAAAAGTGCATTTACTAGTTTTTCGGGAACGTCGACCCCAACCAGCCCCACTACTAGTTCGGCCGGAACCGACTGCACCAGTGATAGTTCTAGTTTCACGAGTGGTAATTTTAGCGAAACAGTAAAGGCTTATGCCTGGCCAACTTATAAAGGCAGGGGTTTTATTCAAAAAATGCCAGCTTACCAAGTGGCGGTTACAAAAGCAATTTCCGAGGGTCGGTATGTTGGCGCTGACGGGATTGACTGTGGTGGATTCATCACAACACTAATGTTAGACGCAGGTTTCGAGCCAGCCTATAACTATAGTGGTAAAAGTAGTGCAGGTGCGGGTGCAACCGACCAACAAACGAAATGGCTTAATGCTAATTGGGATAACATTGGCAAGGGCAACAGTATCAACACAGCCGACCTCAGGCCAGGGGATGTCGCCATGTTGTCCGGTCATACGTTTGTCTACGTTGGTCCTATCGAAGGTTTTAACTCTGTGATTGCTTCGGCATCCCAAGATGATCGGTCGCCGATGGCCGGCAAAGAGAGTCTCACCGCTTCGAACGTAACCTGGTATAGGAAAAAGGGGTAATACATGAACAACAACGCGACGAAAATTAAATACGGTATTGTTCTTGGTATAGTATTAATTGTCGGGCTTATAGGTTTTTACACTTATCAAACAATTTACCGGAGCGACAAAGTTAAAGTAACTATTTTAACCATTCCAAGCGACGCAAAAATTACTCTCAATAAACAGGTTGTGGGTAATGGCGACGTCTATATAGCGCCAGGCAAGTACACATATAAAATTCAAAAGGATGGGTTTACTCCCTACATAGAAACGGTTATTTTTTCAAAACCTTCTGGTAGTATTGATATTGGCCTCGCTCCGGAATCAACTGAGGCAAAAGACTGGGCCGAGAAACACGCCAGCGACTACATGGCCTACGAACAGCGCTCGGGCTTAAGAGCCCAATTAGCTGGTCAGGCTTTCAAAGAAACAAACCCGATCGTTAATAATTTACCTTATAAAAACCTTCTTTTTACAATTGGTTATTTTGCAAACCCAGCCGATGCGAGTGGTAATTCAATCATTGTCACTATTGACGCTCCCGAGGGGTACCGTCAGGCTGCGATTAATAAAATAAATGAGTGGGGATATAACCCGGCGGAGCTAAATATCATCTTTAAAGGTTACGAAAACCCATTCTCATTATGAAAAAAAATATAATTATATCGTTTATTCTTATTGTCATCGCTATTACAGCGCTTGTTACTTATCAATATATCAGTTCGTTCAGGCAAATAAATTTCTTAATCAAACAGTCTAATGTGACGGTTGATATTTATAAAACCGGCAATGATGATCAAAAATTAAGCACATTAACGAGTGATGGCGCGGTTTCTCTTCAGAATGGCGATTACTATTACGTTGCGAGTGGTGAAAAAGTTGATACAGTAAACCACCTGTTTAAGGTTACTCCTTCAACAAAAACAATTGAAATTGACCCGGATTATTCAAGCAGTTACTTATCTGGTGTACTTGTGGACGAGAGTAGCAGCATCCAAGCAGTTATTAGTTCAACCTACCCAACACTTATTACCCAATACGATACGTTTGACCAAAAACTGTTCAAAAAAGGCCAGTGGTATGGCGGTCTTTTGAGAAACCGTATCGATAATCAAGATGGTTTTAAAGATACATATCGAATTATCTTACATAAAGAAAATAATAAATGGGTGATTGTTCATTACCCAGAGATTGTTGTGACAAAAGCGAATTTTTCGAACGTTCCAATCGATGTCTTAACTTCTGTCAATAAGTTACTCGATTCGTAATAATCAATGTAGTTAAAATTAACTTAGTTCGATATGTTGGTAGTTTTTAGCGTCCGATAACACGTGGGTGCTGGTGATAATAATCTGATGGGCCCGAATCGTATCACTGAGGGCACGTTGGCGATCAACGTCGAGCTCGCTAAATACATCATCCAGTAGAATAATTGGTTTGATATTAGTAATCTGTTCGATAATACCCACTTCTAAAAATTTCAACGCCAAAACAATCGTTCGGACTTCACCGCGAGAGGCAATCGTCAAAGCGGGTGAGTTGTTAAATTGAAAAATAACGTCATGTCGGTGCGGCCCCACACTAGTCGTCCCCATTACTTTGTCGCGTTCATTGTGATGGTGAAGTTCAGATAGTAGTTTTTGTTTGACGTCACCAATCGAGGTATGTGAGTAGTGAACCGAGACTAAGTCGCTTGATTTGGCGATATCGTTATAGGTATCATTTAATTTACTGTTAATTTGCTCGATAAATATTGTCCGTTGCTCAATAATATAGGCGCCGTATTCACTGAGGGCGATGTTCCAGACAAACAATTCATCATACCCCGCGAAAGGCTTTTTAAGCAGGTTATTTCGTTGCTTGAGTGCACGCTCATATTTACGGAGTGTAGTGGCGTACAGGGGGTCTAATTGGCTAATGAAGCGATCAATAAACTGGCGACGACGCGTCGGTGAGCCGTTTAAAAGTCGCAAATCATCGGGTTCAAATAAAACAACCGGGTGTTTGTTTTTTGCCATTAACCGATAGGTTGTTTTTTCATCAATCACAAATTGTTTACGTCCGTACACGCGGCTTGGGTCAAATTTAACGGTTCGTTTTGTATTGTCAGTAAAGGTCACGTCAATTCGCCACCATGGACAATCCTTGCGTAAAATAGCACTGTCACTGCCCTTAAATGAACTACCCTGGAGCGCTAAATAAATTGCCTCGATGAGCGACGTTTTACCGCTGCCATTTTGACCGGTAATCACCGTCATAGAAGGTGATAGGGTGGTACTAAAACTATCGTGTGAGCGAATATTTTGGATTGATAGTTTCGTTACCACCATAACAGAAAGAGTTAACTTTTCAGCGGCATGATTATATGAAAGTAATTCGTGTCTTTATCAGTTGACTGTAAAATACATGGGGCTAATTTACCACTAAAACTAAACGTTACTGTATCACTATCAATCACCGATAATGCTTCGGTTAGGTAGCGGGAATTAAGAGTCACTTGACCGTCACCCTTAATGTCAGCGCTGGCTTCTGAAGTATTTTCACCAAGTTGCGAAGCAATGGAATGAATTGATAAACTTTTTTTATCCTCATCAGCGGTTAAAGTAACACTCCCACCAGATTCACGAGCAAACAAACCAGCAATTTTTGTGACCCGGGTAAAATCAGCTTTCGAGATAATAATCGTTGTATCGGATTTTTTTGGCACCAATTGGCGATAATCAGGGAAATTACCATCAATCAAACGACTAATAATTTCGGCTTCATTAATCCGGAAGCGAACTTGGGTTTCATCAAACAAAACATCAACCTCATCACCGTCATCTGTCATAGTACGCAATACTTCTTGAAGTGTTTGAGTAGGGATAATGGCCGATACTTCACTAGTTGTGGCGACCAGTCGGCGTTCTGATAATCGGTAGCCGTCGGTCGCCGCTAAAATAAGTTGACCTTCAAAGGAGTGCCAATAGACACCCGTCAGCACTGGTCGAGTTGAATCATTACTGGCGGTAATAATTGTTTGAGAAACCGCTTGTCTAAAATCGTCAGTTTTAATTGAATATTGAATCGATGAGGATTCATTAATTGTAGGGAGTTCAGGGAAGTCGTCAGCAATCACTCCGTTAATAATAGAGTTATATTTGTCACTTTTAATATGAAGGTTATCGCCGACAACTTTCAAATCAACCGATCCTTTTGGAAGGTTTGAAATAAACTCAGCCACAAGACGAGCGGGTATAGTAATCGCGCCAGGTTTGGCAATTTTAGCACCAATATATTGAGTTGTAGCGATTTCTAAGTTTGTCGCTGCAATTAGTAATCGATTACCATCGGTTCGAAGTAAAATATTACTCAGGATTGGTAATTGTGTTTTAGTACTGGCGACTCGCCCAACGGCTGATAAGGCACGAGCTAGATTTTCTTGGGTGACGGTGAGTTCCATTGTTGTTATTACCTTTCTTTCAGATTTTCTTTAATGGTTCTAATAGTAGGGGGTGTGGATAGTAGGGAAAACTGACAAATAACGGATGTAGTAAACGTATTTTAAAGGTGGAAAGGTGTTGGGTAAAAAGGTGGACGGCTGGGTGTACAACTGGTAGTTGTACGTCGGTGAGTGAGTGAGTAGCTATAGTGTTCACACAAACAGGGGATGATTTAACACTATTTTTACTACTGTTAGTGCGCAGCTTGTTCACATTTTTTACCCACGTAGAAAGTATAGTGTTACGCATAGAGTTTCTCTCGGATTGAGGCGACTTGCTCACGAATCAGAAAATCAAGCTTGATGGCTTTTTCTATTTTCTCAACCGAATGAATAGCGGTGGTATGATCTTTTCGACCCAGTTCGCCAGCAATTTTAGGAAAACTTAAATGAAGTTCACTACGGAGTAAATACATTGCGATTTGGCGTGGCACGACGATATGCTTGTCGCGCTTCGGGCTGCATATCTCATCAACCCGCAATTGGAAGTGTTTGGAGGTGCGCTCGATGATTTGCTTGCTGGTAATGTGTTGAGGGCGGGAATGGCGGACATTACCCAATAAGCCTTCGGCAGTGCTGATGTCTGGGTTGATACCGCGCATCTCAGCATAGGCTAGTAACTGGTTCAGTGAACCTTCTAGTTCGCGGATATTGGTCTTGATATTAGTGGCCATATATTCGACAGTGTCTTGGTTAAGTGAAATACCCGACAACTCAGCTTTGGCGGTTAAAATTGCGCAACGGGTTTCGAAATCAGGCATTTGGATATCAATTGTCATACCCATTTCAAAACGGCTGCGCAGACGTTCGGTTAAGGTAGGAATACTCTTGGGTGGTTTATCGCTACAGATTATGATTTGTTTGTTGTTTTGGTGTAGATGGTTGAAGGTGTGAAAAAATTCTTCCTGAGTCTTTTCCTTACCGGCAATAAACTGCATATCATCAACAATCAAAACGTCAACGTTACGATATTTTTCTGAAAACCCCTTTTTCTTAAAACGAATATGTTCCAAAAATTCATTCACAAACGTTTCACTGCTGATATATAAGATTCGCGTTCCAGGTTGGGTTTTGGTAATCTCGTTACCAATCGCTTGCATTAAGTGAGTCTTTCCAAGACCAACCCCACCGTAAAGATAGAGGGGGTTGTATTTAACACCGGGGTGAGCCGCCACAGCTTGACTGGCGGTGTAGGCCAGGTCGTTACTTGATCCAACAATAAAGTTATCAAACGTGTAGCGAGGGTTGAGTCCACCGGCTGCTACCGAAGGAGCGTTCTTGGTATACGTACTGGCGATCGGAGCCGCAATTAGGCTATCGGCTGTCTGCTGGATTTCCGTAAGTGGGGTTGTTTCACGATTAACCCGTGTTTTTTTGCCCGTTGAGGTGACTGTGTAGGTGATATGTTTTGGTGTGACGCCGTTTTTTGCTAAGACGGTTTTGATTTGATCATTAAACTTAACCTCGAACTGTTTTTTGGCAAAGATATTAGGAACGGCTATGACGATACCGGCATCACTTTGATCCACCAGCTCGGTGTTTTTAAACCACGTCGTAAAAGTAGCATGAGAAACAGATAATTCAATTTCTCCGAGCACACTTTGCCACAACACGTGATGCATACTTCAACTCCCTTAAAAACACACTTTAGTTCCTATTACTATACTATAGGCCCAAGGTTTTCCACAACTACAATTGTAAGAGATTGAAAAGGGGAGTAAAGGGTGCGAGTTATACACAATACCATGCCACCTCTGTTAAAGTGTGGACAAAGGCAGTGTTTGTGGGGAAAAGTTTTTTATATCAAATAATAGTTCGGGTTAAAGTTCAACTATAGCTTGCTAAAAAGGGTTAATTTCGGTAGACTAGGTGAGATATGCCAAAGCGAACATTCCAACCACACACCCGTCACCGTGCCCGTACGCACGGCTTTCGTGCCCGTATTTCTACAAAGGCCGGACGAGCTGTTATTAAAAGGCGCCGCATCAAAGGCCGCACCAAACTAACAGCCTAATGACGCCAAAAACACCGCCCAACAAAGCGGTGTTTTTTTATTAGCTACTACCTACCGTCTATCAAATATCATATACTGATACTAATGATCCCTTTTCGCAATCGTTTTCACGGCCATAACAGTCTTCGCTATGTTTATAAAAACGGAAGAATTGTCCGGTCACGCTATGCAACGCTCAAATCCAGCCCCAACCCGAACCGAACCCATCCTCGCATGGCGGTCGTGGTGAGCAAGAAGGTCTTAAAGAGTGCCGTCCGTCGTAATCGAATTCGGCGCCGAATTTACGACTATATCCGCAACCAAACTCCTCGCTTGAATCAAAATTATGACATTGTTATTATTGTGTCCTCCAGCGAGCTACTCAGTATGCCGTCTGAAGAGTTAGTGGCCCAACTTGAACAACTGTTTGTGCAGTCAGAACTATATAAAACAATCTAAAACTGCTATAATATACGCTAGTATTGTGTCTTATTGTTGGAGTTTTTAACCGTGAATATTTTTGAAGTTTTAGTAGTTCAGCCAATCTTTAACCTGTTGATTGGTCTGTATAGCCTGATTCCAGGTGGTGATTTTGGAATCGCGCTGATTCTTTTCACGATTTTAATTCGGTTTGCTCTGCTGCCACTTGTTAAGCGACAACTCCATCAAGTCAGTGCCATGCGCAAGCTTCAACCACAGCTGGTCAAGATAAAAAAAGCCGCTAAGGGCAACAAGCAACAGGAAAGTATGCAGATGATGGATCTGTACAAGCGCAACGGCGTTAACCCTTTTCGATCAATCGGAATCCTGCTGATTCAATTGCCTATTTTTATCGCCTTGTATCAGGTGATTCAAATTTTTACTTCACAACGTGATCAAATCGCTGAACTGACATATGATTTTTTGCAAAACATTGAGCCGATTAAAAAATTAATCGAACAGCCTGACCAATTTAACGAAAAACTTTTGGGTATGGTTGATCTGACCAAGACGGCTTTCGGTGGTCCCTGGGGTGCGACAAGTATTTTCTTGGTCTTGTTGGCAATTATTGCGGCAGTAACGCAGTATATTATGTCAAAACAAACCATGCCACAACAAGAAAGCAACAAACGCCTGCGTGACATTATGACCGAAGCAGCCGACGGTAAACAAGCTGACCAAGGTGAGATGAACGCCGTCGTGATGAGTAAGATGATGAAGGTCTTGCCGTTTTTTATGCTTTTCGTTATGCTGAGCTTACCGGGTGCCCTCGCTCTGTACTATGCAGTTTCCAACATCGTGGCGGTGATTCAACAACACTACATTCTTAAACAAGACGTCGATGAGATGGAGCACATAGCCGAGGAAGTGGTACCTAAAGCTGGCAAAAAAGCCACGGCCAAAGCCCGCGCCAAGGAAGCTACCGAAGCAAATATTATCAGAATTACTGCCAAAGACGGGGCTCCGAAAAAATCAAAGAAGAAGGAGTAGGTATGGATCGAGAACAATCAATTCAATTCGCACAAAAATACTTAGAGGACCTATTGTCATTCTTTGGGGCGAACCTAGCCGTGCATTCCACCTGTGACGAAGACGTTATCGAATTGTCAGTTCCCTCAAGCGAACTTAATAGTCTGCTGATTGGTCGCAACGCTGAAACCCTCCGTAGTCTGCAATATACCGTCTCGACAGTTCTGCGCAACCAAGAGGCTAGTCTGACACGTATTAATATCGACATTGCCGATTACAAAAAACAGCGTGCCGAACGCGTCGCCGAACAGGCTCGCCTGTGGATCGAAGAAGTCCGTCGCACTGGTGATTCGTATGTCGCTAGTCTGAACGCCGCCGATAGGCGAATCGTTCACCACGTGGCCAGTGAATACAGCGATATCCACACCTTCTCAGAGGGCGAAGGACGTGAACGTAGGATTACGATAGCTCAAGCCAGCTCGTAGTCTAATCTCGGTGATCTAAATGTTGTTTTATGGTTATCTTTAAAGCCGTGATAACTGTATCTCTGTCGCTTGGTGGACTTTCGGCAACGTCGTAAGCAATTTTATACAGGCCATCAGGCGTAATATTTAACCATTTTTTATTTTTGAACACAAACCATAATAGTAACATTACGGCCATTCTTTTGTTGCCGTTTTCAAAAGGATGATTTTTGATTACGCCATAAAAGAGCACCGCAGCTCGATGGGGTAGAGTCCAGTAGAGGTATTTTCCGTCGAATGTTGCAAATGGCTGTTCCAGGCAGGCCTCAAGTCTACCTGGGGATCGAGCGTCAAATTCAGACATTGGTTCGTCGTAATTAAGAAGTTCTTTGGCGAGAGTGTGCGCAGCGTACTGAGCCTGCTCTAGGGTTACTCGTTTCACGTCAAAGCGAGGCGTTTTAGTGTTTTGCGATACTGTTTAACCGTCTTTTTAACGGCCTTATTTATTTCTATTTTTTCTTTTTCAGAAAGTTTTTTAGACTTGTTCATAACTTAATTATACATTCAAACGCTGGTATTTGGAATATGTCCAGTAGTCGACTCTATGTGACGCCTTCATATAGGCGTCGTGTGTCTATTCTTTTTTGGTAAAGAAAGTTAATCCTTACTTTCGACGCGGAAAGTAATCAAACGCGCTTCTTTTGGCTGCAAAAGAATCAAAACTGCTGGGGTTGATGTAATTGCGCGTTTGCCCTGCCACCCACCGCCTCTTTGTCGGCTGCGGAACTCACGAGCTAAAGCTCGTTCAGACATCCTCGCCGAGCAAGGAGAGTGGTGCCCGTCATCGCAACGGCAATTTCAGAGACCCCAGACCCCATGGGCTGCTTGAGCTCCGCAGCCCAATCGACATCTGCAACTGCCAGGATAGATCAGACCAGAATAGAGGGAATAGTTCGCGA
>JAYTAD010000018.1:0-11714 GCA_043737705.1 Candidatus Saccharimonadota bacterium
GATTAACAACTGGTACCTATTGTACCGCAATTGTTTCAAGTGGCGATATGTTTTTTTACCTCAACTGCTGTTAAAAATGTTGCCAACCCACCCAACAAAATTCGCAGCTCGGCCGTTGTTTGAATATGTTCTGACCTTATGCGCAACCGGTCGTCATACGAGCCAAGTCGATCACCTATCAAGATAGCCCGCACCCGTGGCTCGCGAAACATAAAGCTAATAGCACCGCTACCCGAAGTGCCGACAAACGTCGGGAAATCATACCCAGAGTCCAACGATAAAGCAGCACCGTGCTTGGCTGCAACGTCCCACATAGAGTTTGACAATCGTTGCTCCAAAATATTCACGCTTTCGTGTATCGGTCGTCTCAGTAGTCGTGCAATCTCATACTGCTTGATCTCGCCTGCAATCTCAAGGTCATAGACATTCACCGTAACCGAGCAGTTACTCTCGGGGTTTACGTAATCGGCATATTGTAGGCCTGAACCAATTTGTTCGATAACACTACCCAAATAGCGCCCCGCTGACACACCTCCTCCTAGGGGCGGAGGCTCTCCTTCGTCTTGCTCATCAAAAAAATCGAATTCACTCATCAAATAATGACGTTTACTATACAGCTACAGAACCGGTAGCGCAACCTCGCCACAATCGGCAGCGTTAAAGTTTTAGCCTTATAGCCGCACGCCTTCGCGCGCCTTATTGGCCCACTCGTCAGCCATTTCATTGCCTTCATCGCCTTCGTGGCCGCGCACCCAGGTTAAGGTGACGTGTGACTTTTGATACAGTGGGTAAACTTCCTGAACAATATCGAGGTTCTTTATATCGCCACCTTTCTTTTTCCAGCCCTTAGCTTCCCACCCTGGCGCCCATTTGGTGATAACGTTAATCCAAAATTCGCTATCGGTAAACAGCTCGGCGTGTTCGCCATCGGCATCGATGAGCGCCGCCAAGATTGCCTTGCCTTCCATCCGTATATTTGTCGTGTCGCCGTCTTCACTTCCTAAAATATGTGGGACACCATTTTTTATAACCGAAAATCCCCCAGGACCAGGATTTGGACTTGCGCTGCCGTCTGTATAATAAATAATCATCTATACCTATTCTACTACACTGGTCCGATTAGGAGATTTGACAATTTTGGTGCATAATAGGAAGCATATTATGTGCGACTATCGCATGGAAGGATTTATGATGGCAAAGGGTACTGGTCAACGCAAAGCAATCAAGAAGCCTAAGCAAGTGAAGGTGGCGGCGTAATGACGCTCGAAGAAGTGACTACCAAGCTGCAGTCCCTTCAAGATGACCCAACAATGATGACCGTCAGCAAATACAGCCCGACCGCTCCAGAGTGGCCCGACAATCAACTGCCGTTTGTCGAAATTCACCTCGCCTACTTACGTGCCCACAAGCTGGTTAATCCGATTTATTACATATCCAATCTCGAATTAATGATCAAAAAACGCTAGCTCAAGTAGTTCTATAAATACTCAGGATTTTCGTAACCGAAATGATTTCCCTTTTTCCACTCGGATCGAATATTACCTTCGGCTGCAATGCCACCAGAATCTTTTAAAAGTTTCGCCATGTGCATCAGGTTATACGTCATAAACGTCGTATTTCGATTCGTAAAATCATTCTCGGGACCACCACTCCCCTTATCAAGATAGCTCAAACCGGGCCCGACTTCACCAATCCACCCAGCATCGGCTTGGGGTGGAATTGTATACCCAATATGTTGCAGGCTGTAGAGAATGTTCATCGCACAATGCTTTAGGCCGTCTTCGTTACCTGTAATAATACAACCACCAACTTTACCGTAATATACGTACTGGCCTTTATCGTTGAGTTCGTGGGAATGTGCATACAAACGCTCAATAATTTTTTTCGTCTGAGAACTATTATCTCCAAGCCAAATCGGACCGGCAATAATCAAAATATCGGCGGCTTCAACTTTCTTGTATAGTTCTGGCCAATCGTCTGTTTTCCATCCTTGTTCACGCATATCAGGATAGACACCCGCTGCAATGTCGTAATCAATTGTGCGTATAACCTCGGTCCGGACACCGTGCTTCTCCATCAAAGCACGACTCGCGCCTATTAAACCGTCAGTATGACTTACCTCTGGAGATTTTTTTAACGTTCCATTAAGAAACAACGCAGTAAGTCCCGTAAACGAAGTTATACTCACACCTCTTCCTCCAACCCTAATTGGCTACGCTAAGGATATTACCGTCAGGGTCCTTGAACCAGGCGCTATGCATTGAACCCATGATTGCCACATCGCCATCATATTCTCCGCCTGGAACGTCATAGTGTTCAAAAGCGACACCTTGTGCTTTCAAGCCTTCAACAGTCGCCTCGACATCATCCACTTTCCAGGCCGCACATGTTGCCTCGTTCGTCCCCGCCGTCGTCGACTGATATATAAATAACTGGCCACCACCGCTCTCGTAGCTAATGCCTGCCGGATTCTGGTCAGTTTGGGTGAGGCCAAGTATGTCTCCATAAAACTCTTTTGCTTCTGTTAAATCGCTAACCGCAATCGTTGCGAATACTGTTGCGTTTGATAACATATGGATGTCCTCCTTGTTTCATTATTTAAATGACGTTTCGGATTAGTCTCTTACCTTTATTATACCCTCGATTCGGGGATGAATAAATATGCTTATCAAATTTTACGGCTATCGTACGCCCAATGTAGTAGCGCTTGGCGCTGGCGGCGCCGACACGCCAAATCTCCCGACGCACAATATTTTTTTACCTGAGCAATGTGCCGAGTCATGTTTTTCCAGCGTTTAATCTGTCGAGCGTCCTCTTCTGGCAATCGTCGACCCATATAGTATCGACAATACCACTGAAACCAACCCCGAGGATCGTCATTATAAATCCAGCCCTTCCTGCGCCACTCAGACAGCGACTGGCTCGCGTCAATTTGAAAAAAATTCAACAGAGGATCACGCTCTCCAATCGCAAATTGCGCTCGTTCAAACCAGTCAGCCGGAAATTCATCTGTACAATCACGCATATAGACACCGCCGAAGACACCCAACTCTAGCATTTCTTTCGGGCTCAACTCGGGTTTAAACTCAGGGCTAAAATCCTCACCTATCGGAGCAGTCAGTTCGTACACGTAGCCTTGTTGCATTTTGTCGTTTACGCAGACTATTTTGCCCATAAAAACTATCTTTTAGCCTAGTTGGTCAATTGAAACCCGTTTTTGCTCAGTCGTATCACGCTCTCGAATCGTCACCGAATTATCTTCCAGCGTATCAAAGTCGATTACGACGCAGTAGGGCGTCCCAATCTCGTCTTGGCGACGATAGCGTTTACCAATGTTGCCATTATCATCCCACATGACGTTGCCGTGTTTTTTCTTCAAGATTGCATAGACCTCACGAGCCTTCGCAACTAATTCTGGTTTGTTTTTTAACAGTGGCGACACAGCATATTGTACAGGTGCAAGATGTTCTGGAAGTTTCAAAAAGACGCGCTTCTCACCGTTAACTTCGTCTTCGGTGTAGGCAGCGGACAGTACGGCCATTAGCGCTCGTTCAACCCCAAACGATGGTTCAATCACATGAGGAATAAATTTTGTGTTCGTTCCCTTAACGACGTAGGCCATATTTTTGCCCGCGTCGCGCTGGATATTATCGAGGTCAAAACTACCTCGGTATGCCAGGCCTAGTAATTCTTCGCGGCCAATGGGAAAATCGAATTCAAAGTCGATGGTCCGTTTACTGTAATGCGCACGGTCAGATTCGGGCACTTCAAGCTCGTGGACACTTTCAGCGGGCAAACCGAGGGCGTCTGTCCATTCATGAACCAATATCACCCAGTTGCTAAATTCGGCCTCCCAATTAGCTGGGTCAATAAAGTATTCAATCTCCATTTGTTCAAACTCGCGTGATCGAAAAATAAAGTCACGGGGACTGATTTCATTACGAAACGCCTTACCCTGCTGGGCAATCCCGAACGGCAAATCGGGATAAAAACTATCGACAACATTCCGATAGTTGGTAAAAATACCTTGGGCCGTTTCAGGACGAAGATAGCTAATACTTGACTCATCGTCCACTGGTCCAACATTCGTCTTGAACATCATATTAAAGGTACGGACATCAGACAGAGGGTTGCCGTTTGGACTTTTGATATCTTTTTCACGAATAAGCGTCGTCATATCATCGAGACTAAGGCTATCAACCTCAAATCCAGCGTCTTTTAGTAAATGATCGGCCCGAAAACGCTGTTTTGTGTCAAGGTCTTCAACTAATGGATCCGTAAACGTATCGACGTGTCCGCTCGCCTTCCAAACCTTTTGATTCATCAAAATTGCCGCATCAACACCATACATATCTTCGCGGTCCTCGACAAACATTTTCCACCAAAGATTCATAATATTTCGCTTCAAAGCTACGCCAAGTGGGCCATAGTCCCAGGTACCGCTGAGGCCACCGTAAACTTCACTACCTTGATAAATAAAGCCTCGGCGTTTCGCCAAAGACACAATTGCTTCCATCTTTTCGTTCTTGGTGTTTTTATTGCTCATAATTATGGCTATTATACCACAATCGTTTTTCTCTAGATGTTGACATTGTAGTGCTATGGTTGTATGATTACGCGCAGTTCTTTCCACTGTATCAATCCCGAGCAACCGAACGGAGCTCTGCTGTTATGTACTACAAGGTACTCATGAACGCAGGTCGTGACGCTTTGAAAAAAGGCGATAACGACGCCGCAAGCAGAACGTTTTCATACGCACAAACCCGAGCAAGCAACGACGAGGACAAGGCGGGTGCCTGGCAAATGCAGGCGTTCGTCCTGCGTCTCGGCGGCAAGCCAGTCGACGCCAGTGCTGCTATCAAGCGAGTTCGCCGCGAACTGGCCAGCGGAGCTGGAACGCGACAGAATCTGCTGTGGATTGCGAGGTCAGTCACCAAGCGTTTACGCTGGTAGCAGACAACTCGGCGAAATATGCGGAAAGAATTACCCCTCGGGCCGATTTGCAAATCGGCCCGAGGCACTCACCTCACCAAAATATGGCGAGGTTTTTTATTTTTTTAAACGGCTGCGTGCTGTCGAGCAACTGATAAGCAATCGGCCAATATTGGCTCAACGCCCCCAATTTGAGCCAACGTCTTGATCGGACGCGTCGCAACTAATCGTAATAATTTTATGTGCTCGGACCCCAACTCACCGCCCACTACACTACGCAACCCCTGCTCGGCCTCGTCGTAACGATACGTCGCCTCAGCCAGCAACTTCTGCCCAGCGGTGTCGTGCCAAAGACTCAGTTCATGACCAAGCAGCGCCGCATAATGCAGGTAAAACCACGTTTGGGTCATTTCGAGCGGAACTGAATGGGCATCAAGCGCCATTAAAACCTCTGCTAGCACGTCATACCACTCTGGCTCATCGACCATTTCGCTCGCCTTAGACACCAGTTTGATTGTGCTATAAGCAAATTGCATCCGGTCATAGTCTTCCATAATATGACGATAAAATTGAACGAGTCGGGCCGAAGTTAGTATGTCCAACTCACCCTTGCCTTGTCTGATTACAACGTCACTCACCGCAAATAATTCGATGCTACCAGCTAAACGGCTTTTTTCACGCCGTACGCCACGAGCCATAACGCTACGTTTGCCAACGGGTGTCAAAAGCTGCAAAATTCGATCTGCTTCACCGTAATTTGTCCGTCGCAACACGATTGCACGTGTTCGCAAGCTGCTCATTACAGTACGCTCCGCACCGCCGCTACGACATCATCCGGCAACATGGTGGTTTTGTCTAAAATCCGTCGCACTCCATACGGTGCCAGGTCCTCAAGTGACAATTCGCTCGCCAGATTAGTGCATAATATAACAGGAATACTGCCTGTATCACCGTAGGATTGAAGTTCGTGCAATAAGGCAAAAGCTGTACTTCCAGTCAGCAACACGTCCAGCACGATAACGTCTGGATGAGTGGCGTCGATGACTTTTATCGCATCTATTGGATGTGGTGAAATTATTGCCTTATAGCCCGCTTTTATTAGGACGTGTTGCTGCTGTTCAGCTAGCCAAGCATCGTCTTCAACAATGAGGACAGAATGTTTTTTCATAGCCAACTCAGTTGTTTGGAGGCATGCAAATCAACATAAAATGTTGCCCCGTCGTGATGCCGAATAACACCTATCCTTCCGTTCATCGCATCGGCAAATTGACTCGCAATATACAGTCCCAGGCCGCTGCTTTGTGGCCGCGCATGAATTGGTTGCGGAGCTACCGCTAATTTGGATTGCAGTGTCCTCCATATATCAGTCGAAAGCGCTGGACCGTAGTCGCGGACTCCCAGGCGAATCATTTTACCGGCATTGAACGCCCGTATTTGAATTTCGACGACACTACCGTCCTGGGCATAATGAAGCGCGTTATCACTAAAGTTCATAATAATCCGACGAAGCAGATCTCGATTTGCAACCAGCAGCAACGGATGCTTATGCGACATCAATCGAACACCGCGTCCGTAAGCGGCAAAGAGTGGTGTCAGTTCATGAACGACATCTTCGCACAATTGATGGGGGTTTATTGGTTCTAGCGCAAACATTGCACCATCAAGCCTCGCCGACCGAGTCAAATCGCTGGTCAGACGCAGGGCTCGTTCGCTCGTCAGACTAATTTGTCGCAACATCCGCTGTCTCTCGACTTGGGACAACTCGCCCGACTCCAACACCAAGGAAAGTTGACGAACGAGCGCGAGAGGCGCCTTTAGTTCATGGGCCGCGGCGACAACCGAGGACAAACCATCGCTTAATGGTCCTTTATAAAGCTGTTCGTGCCTACCTCGCTTTGCACTCATACTACCTCTAGTGTAGCATGAGTGACGACGTCAGGTTACTGGTTAAACTTAACTGTTGCGATTATGGCATTAAAGTCTGGTTTGAACGTATCGGCGTCGGTGCGAAGCGTCACTGTTTTGTCGCGAATCTTATAAATAACTGCCGATCCGCGAATATCTTTGGTGAAATTACCATCAAAACGAGTCCCGTTATTGCCGTCGACGCTAACAGCGCTTGAACGTAAGTCGCCCTTTTTTACAAGCGTACCGTAGCTGGAGATAACCGTGTCGTAGCTTTTGCTTTCAATTGATACCCGCAAGCTATACTGTTGAGCTGTACTGACTGAAGGTACACTGACTGGATTCAAATATGCTTCGTATGCTCCACCTTGCGTAATGTCTTTATTAATATAAACACTCCAAGTTTTTGGGTAGTTAAACGTCAGGCGACCGTAGTCATCGGGACCAACAAACTGACGGTTCGGTTCTTTTTCGCGTTCTGCGAACTTTGCCTCGTCGCTATCGGCCTGTTTTTTTTGGGCAGCAATTACCGCCAAATCAATCTTGCCGTTAACGTTTGTTTTTTGTTCAGTATAATTCAGAATTCCCCAAACCGCCGCCGCAATGGCGCCTAGGCTCAGAACAGTCAAGCCAATTGTTGCAATAAGCCAGCCGTTTACATGTCCGCTCTCGTGTCTGTGTTTTGACAATATCATAGCGTCATTATACTTGTGCTTATGTAGCCTGTAAAGGATAGAAGGTGTACAAGTGGTAGGCGCCTACTTTCGCATCCGCATCCAGGCCAGTCAAAACATTCCCATAACTGATGTACCTCAGAGGCCGTTGCAGTCTGTTCGTTTCGTCTTGCATCTTACGAATCATTTTTTTAATATACGGTGTCGCCGCGAAAGCATAAACAACCGTCGTTGTCTCCGGCAGTGGTGTCAACCAAAAATCAACTAGTTTTACCTCGACATTCTTGTCGTGACGCGATAAAAAACGAGAAATTAGTACAAGTAATGGATTAATCTCGTACCCGACAGCCCGCGCGCCGCATTGAGATGCCAAGCGTAACACAATGCCATCCCCACTCCCCACATCAACCAATGTATCTTTATTATTAAGTGGATATAGCTCGGTAAATGCTTGGCGAACATACTTTTTCTGACTCGGCACATAGGGAGCGCCGCGAAAGACAACAAATCCGAATAATACAACGAATACGCCGACAGTCCAGAGCCAAATCATCTGATCTAAGCCTCGCTATCGAATTTCTGTTTGACGATTTGAATATCGTTTTTAAGTGCCGTCAGGTCTTTTTCGATACTTTCAGCAAGTGCCTCTGCCTGCTTAAATTTATCGAGGGCAGTTTCAAGTGTAAATTCTTCACTGTCAAACCACGAGACCAGTTTGGATAATTCGTCTGTTTTTTCTTGAATAGTTTTATTTGGCGTGGACATCTTTTACCTCTGCTTTAATTATAACTTTATTAGTTTCAATCTCAATCATACCCCCAACCTTTTGTATGCCCCTGATAAGCGCGTAGCCTCTCGCTAGCACGGTTTGAGGGTCAAGTTGCACAAGCACACTGCAAGTAGCGGCCAGTTGCTCAAAGCGCTGGTCTATTTTTCGCTCAACTTGAGCTAAAACATCGGATAAAATCGTACGTACAAACACGGAACGTTGATCGATGGCGTTCTCGACACGCGGCAAAAGTGACCTTACTTGATAACGGGTCGCGCGAATAATTTCGTTTTTATCTGGAACAAGTATTTGCGCAGCGTTGCTTGGTGTCGCCGCACGCACGTCAGCCGCCAGGTCAGCTAGGCTCTCGTCTACCTCATGCCCTACCCCAACAAGCGTCGGAACACGGCTGCCGGCAATCGCACGAACAAGCTGTTCGTCATTAAAAGCTGACAAGTCATCAGCGCTCCCACCACCACGAATCACGATAATAACTTCGGGCAACTCATCGCGTTCATTGAAATAATTCAGGGCTCGGATAATTTGATCTGGCGCACCCGCACCCTGTACCTGAACATGGGCCACGTCGATTCTCAACCCGCCCCATCGATCATTCACGATCTTGATAAAATCAGCGTAGCCTGCCGATTGGGTGCTGCTAATAACCGCCACATGCTGCGGAATAGACGGCAAGTTGCGCTTGCGAGCGTCCATAAAGAGCCCTTCTTTATCAAGCTTTGCCTTCAACAGTTCAAAACTTTTTTTGAGAGCACCTTCTCCACTTGGCCGAACCGCTTTCACTGTCAGGCTAAACTTGCCCCATTGTGTTAGCTTCGGCGATGCCGTGACAATAACTTTCATGCCATCTTCAATTGGCACTCGCATCTGCCAGACGGTCATAAAACAGCCAATACTACCCCCTGCATCTTTGATATCAAAGAAGATAAATTTACCTTGATTAACCTTAAAAGAAGCGACCTCACCCTCGATTTCGACACTCGGATACGCATATTCGAGTGTCTGGTTAGTTATAGCGATAAAATCGCTAACGCTATACTGGATTTTTTCCATACTTCAGAATCGTTAATTGATAAAACAGATAACCAAATATAACCGTTCCCATTAGTATCGTCACTCGGGCAACTAAGGTGCCGGCGATGGCAATATCCGCTGGAACGCCGGCCGAGGCCAGAAAGGCAATCATAATTGCCTCATACACACCAGTACCACCTGGCGTAACAGAAACAACACTTGCAATCGAGGCGACGCCAAAAGCGACGAACAGAATGGCAGGATTTACCCAAGCTCCAAGCGCTAAAAAGGTTATTACCAGCAGCAGAACATCGGCCAAATTTACAAAAACAGCCCATATTAGCGGGCGAATCAAAATCTTTTTGTCATGCCGAATTTCCAGATAATCCTGATGCAACTCTTCGAAAAATCCCTCGATTGTTTCAAGCTTAACGATTTGCTGTTTTTTACCCTTTGTTAATCTCGAGACAAACATATTAATAGTTCGCGATATCCATTTTGAAAAACCGATAAGCCGCCGTTTACTACCAATAATATAAATCGCAGAAGCGGTACCGCCAAGCGTAGCTAGTACTAAAATGAAACTAATAGCAATGATGGTGCGATTAATTTGATTGTCAAACGCCAAAGCGATAACGGCGACGATGAGTATCAGCACAAAGCTGATAAACGCCAAAGCGAATCGAACAATTTGCGCCATAGTCGCCCGACCAGCTCTGACTCCGTGTCGACCAAGGACCCATCCCAGATACGAAAAGCCTGCCGCTCCCCCACTAGGTATAATGTGATTCACAAAATTAAGCTCAAGCGCCATTCGTGTCATTTCCCAGTGTGACGTCGTTTTCAAATTACCTTTTGATCGTAGGTAAGAAAAAATCATAGCACCAATTGCATAATAACTAAAAAATTGAACGGGTATAAGTAAGGCCAGTATCCATAAATTAATTTTTCCGAGCAAGCCAAATGCCTCAGAAATCTGTGGCCAAGCAAAATATACTACAAGGCCAAGCAAAATTAACGTAATAAGTGTTACCCAAGATCGAAATGACATAACTACGATATATTATAGCACCTAAAACACCTCTAACGTCGTATAATGAAGCTATGTATGTAGCAATTTTAGGCCGACAACCCGCACTTGGTATCGCCGAACTCGAACGAGTATTCGGTGGTAATAACGTCACTCCTCTATCAAATCTAGCGGCCACGATCGAAACCGACAGACTCGAGATTCAAGACCTTGGAGGCGCACTTAAGGCCGGTGTCGTGACAATCGATATCACGTCCGGTGATTGGCACAAGGTGAACCAAAAAATTGTTCAGTACTACACGCGCGAGTGGGCGACATTCGAAGGTAAGATTACCCTTGGCCTCAGCGCATACGGCTTTGACGTTGATCCGCGCGATGTTCAAAAAATAGGTCTTATCCTGAAACAAAAGCTCAAAAAAACTGGAGGCAGTCTTCGCCTGGTCCCTAACCAAGACGCTGCCCTAAGTACCGCAACTAGTCACCACAACAAGTTAGGGTTGGCCCCCAACAAAGTAGAGTTGCTGATTGTTCGCGCAAAAAACGGTAAAATTATCGTTGCCGAGAGTACTGGTGCCCAAAACATCACCGCTTATACAAAACGTGATCAAGAACGACCAAAACGTGACGCCTTTGTCGGTATGTTGCCGCCAAAACTAGCTCAAATTATGATTAACCTTGCGCACCCCGCCTCCGACGCCCGCATTCTTGATCCTTTCTGTGGTACCGGTGTCATCTTACAAGAGGCCGCAATCCAAGGGTATGGCGTCTATGGCAGCGACCTGGCTGAAAAGATGGTCCGTTACAGCCGAGAAAACCTTACCTGGCTAGCAGACACCCACCACTTGCGCTTTAACTTCGACTTGCACGAAGGTGACGCTATGAACACCACCTGGCAACAGCCAATCGGTGCTGTTGTGGCCGAAACCTACCTGGGGCAGCCCTTTAGTGCCCCACCGTCGCCCGCCAAACTTGACGAAGTTAGAAAAAATTGCAACCATATCTTGACCGAATTCTTAAAAAACCTTTCACCACAGATTGAAAGCGGCACGCCGGTATGTATTGCTATCCCCGCCTGGCGCAGTAAAGAAGGTAGCTTTACTCACCTTCCACTCATTGCGACTATCGCCCAATTAGGCTTTAAACCACATGAATTTAACAATATTTCACAAAACGATTTGTTGTACTTTCGCGAAGATCAAGTTGTTGCCCGAGAACTTTTGGTTTTAACTAAGATTTAGAATACTTGTAGATAATTTCTTTAGGTAAAGAGGTTAATCCTTACTTTCCCCGCGGAAAGTAATCAAACGCGCTTCTTTTGGCTGCAAAAGAATCAAAACTGCTGGGGTTGATGAATTATCGCGGCTAAAAATAC
>JAYTAD010000019.1:0-1904 GCA_043737705.1 Candidatus Saccharimonadota bacterium
TCCCTCGTAGGTAATTTCCTCCAGTACGGCCGCGTTTTTATCAGCCACGCGGTCAATCGCACGTTGAATATTGGCAGCGGGCATATTAGCTTGTTTAGCACTCTCAATCGCCATCGCCAGCACTGAATTCATTGTCGGATCAATACCACTACGAGCTGCAATGGCAATCTGGTTACCAATTTTAGTGAATACCGCCCCGCGCTTGGCATCTTTGGCACCTTTTTCTCGCTTGATTGTTGACCATTTGCTGTGTCCCGACATAAGTAAGCTCCCTTTACTACATAAGGTATTTATCCTATTATAACAGATTACTCAATGATGTTTGAGTTACGCAAATCGTATCCAGTTACCCGCCAAAGATAGACGCCAAGTCCAATCAGTCCAACGTAACACAGCGCAACGCCCAGCGACGACAACTGCACGACGCTGACTGCCCATGGGAGGTTAGACAAATAGTCCGCCACGTTCACCATGTAACCAAGCAGCCAAGTTGCCGGCGACCCGATTGCAATGGCTGCTGCGGGAAATAACAAGCCGCCAACTCCAGCCATGAATGTCAGCAACATTGCCAGCGGTACCAGTGGCAAGACAAGCATATTTGCCAGCAAGGCCACGTTTGAGAACTGACCAAAGGCACCAATCAGTATTGGCGCGGTCACAATCAGAGCAGACAGAGTTTCACCTAAAATCTGACGAACGATACCTGGCTTTTTTTCGCCGAAGAAATAGCGTTGTAACAATGGCGCTAGAATCATCACGCCGGCAAAAGCCGTAAACGATAATTGCCAACCCAGATCACCCCAGGCATAGCTAGGATTGACCATGACAGTGATTGCGGCGGCCAACGATAACAATATAATGGGATGGAAGCGACGACCATAATACCAGGCAGCTAGGCTGAGGCCTGCGACCAATCCCGCACGCGACATACTTGGACTCATACCTGTAATCGCGATAAAACTAACAATCATCACGCACGACGACAGTGCCGATAAATACTTCGAAACCCGTACAAAAAGCCGTCGGGCTAGCCGTACTAAAATCGTCAGGTTATAGCCACTCGCGACGACCACATGCGTTAAGCCTGCAATTTGTAGGGCTACGATTAAATCCGGCGGTAAAGCCCTTTTTTGCCCCACCAAGTAGCCGATACCTAAACTCGCCTCGGGGTCAGGAATCGCCCGACGTACTGCGTCCGCAAACCAATCACGAACAACCCGCGCGATATCGCCTGGCTGCGGTCGTTCGACCGACACGACAGTCGCCCGATATATCGAGGCCGCAAAACTACCAAAGCCTTCACTTATTTTTCCCTCAACTTTAATTCTGTCGCCCCGCTTTATATCGACATCACTCTGCGCAGTCACCCACAACGTTCCATGGATGGCGTGGTTATCTATCGCCAAATTATTAAGACGCATCACTAATTGCCCCTTACTAACGCCATCGACATCCTCTCTGACGTTGCCCGAAACCATAGCGCTACTGCCATATAGACTTTGCAGGTCCGACAGTTCAATCTTTTGGATTGAACCCCGCCATAAACCGATTAATAAGCCGGCGGTTATAAGAAGTGGTATCAAATAAACGTATCGCCACCATAGGGTGAGGCAGACCAATAAAATCCCGACCAGACACCATACAAACGAAGCGAACAAGGACGGCGGGCTGTACTGCGCTAGAAAAACACCGGTAAGTAATGCCAGGCATAAAATCGCAATCAGCCACGATATATGCGGTCGACGACGGAGCAGCCACCAATTCATAACGTCAGTATAGCAAAATATTAGATAAAAATATTTCCCAATAAAAAACACCCACGGTAGCGATCAATGGATGTTTTTTATTTGGAGGGACCAGTGAGACTTGAACTCACGACACCCTGCTTAAAAGGCAGGTGCTCT
>JAYTAD010000020.1:0-6589 GCA_043737705.1 Candidatus Saccharimonadota bacterium
CTCATACAGTTAAGTCTAACAGATTATGCACGCGGACTCGTAACCAAGGCACTTAATCAGACACCGACAGTAAAGGGATAGTACGGTATACTTATACTATGACAAAACGCTTGGCTA
This sequence comes from Candidatus Saccharimonadota bacterium, assembly GCA_043737705.1. Classification (GTDB taxonomy): domain Bacteria; phylum Patescibacteriota; class Saccharimonadia; order Saccharimonadales; family Saccharimonadaceae; genus UBA1547. Next base: position 118 of record JAYTAD010000020.1, read on the forward strand.
TTATCGACGGAAAATCAGTCTTTTATCGTGGGTACTATGCTATGCCAAATCTGGCTATGGCGGACGGGACGCCAACTGGTGGCGTGTTTGGGTTTGCATCGCTGGCCATTGAACTAGTCAAAAAGCTGGAGCCAGATTATGTGGTAGTGGCCTGGGATAAAAAAGGTACTAATATCCGCAAGCGTCGTGAGATGTATCCACCGTATAAAGCGGGACGTAAAAAAGCGCCGGATGACTTTTATGCACAACTGCCGATACTATTTGAACTACTCGATGCTTTTGGCTGGCCACTTTATGAACTTGACGATTATGAGGCCGATGATATCTTGGGCGCGTTTGCCAAACAGGCGACTGAAAAAGGCATTGAAACCTGTCTACTCACAAGCGACCTAGATGCGCTGCAGCTTGTCGGGCCACTCACGAAAGTTTACGCTCTTAAGAATGGTCTATCGAATCTTGAAGAATTCGACGTGGCCTATTTTGAACAAAAATACGGTATTGGCGTTGAACAATTCCTTGACCTTAAGTCACTCAAAGGCGATTCGTCTGACAATTTGCCGGGCGTGCCAGGTATAGGTGAAAAAACAGCTATCCAGCTGTTGCAGCAATATCAAACGCTCGATGGTATCTATGATCACATTGATGAAATTAAACCAACTACCGTCAAGAAACTGATTGCCGGTAAAGATTTAGCCTATATAAGCAAGGAAGTGGGACGTATTTGGGTAGATGCGCCCGTCACGCTCGATTGGGACGTTGCCGACATTGAAAATATTGACCTCGATCGGGTAGCTGAAATATTAAAACGCCTCGAGTTTTCATCACTAGTGAGGCGGCTACCAAAGCATATGCAGGCCAAAACAGCAGACGAAGAGCTACCAAAGATACAATCCGACCTTATGCCACTGCTTGAAGTAGCATGGCCACAGACCGTGAGTATCGATGGACCCGTTGTACTGCATGTCCAGGATGATACGGTTTGGTTATCGACTGATCGCAAGACAATCTCGAGCGCAACCATCAGTGAATTAGACAGAAGTGTTTGGCGCGTCTTTGAGCTGGCTACTGTCATCAGCTACGACAGTAAACTGTTGTACCATCAGTTGGCTGCTCAAGACGTTTTTGTAAGATTTGGTGAACTTCACGACATTCATCAGGCGGCTTTTTTGATTAATTCTTTGCAGCGTGATCGCACACTGTCTGGACTGATAGGAACCGAGCTCGACGAAACACCCCAAACGACTATGGCAGCAATGTGGCGACTTTATGGACAGCAAATAGGGGTCTTTGAATCCGAGCCAAAGTTCGCGCGGATTGCTCGTGAGTTTGATTTTCCATTAACCTACGCACTTTTTTTGATGGAGCATCGGGGTATCAAAATTGATCCTCAACTTCTCGAGACGATGAGCAAACAGCTTGGCGACGAACACGCTACGCTTGAACAAGAAATGTATACACTTGTCGGTTACGAGTTTAACATTGCCAGTCCGGCCCAGTTGTCAGAAGTGTTATTTACAAAACTTCAACTCCCGACGGCTGGAATAAAAAAAGGCAAAACAGGCTACAGTACTGGCCAAAAAGAACTCGATAAGCTCCGTGGGCAGCATCCGATTATTGAATTAATTGAACGCACACGGGAGCTTGCTAAGCTTAAAAATACCTATGTCGATGCTCTGCCAAAGCTGGCCGACAAGCACAGCTGTATCCATACGACATTCAATCAAGACGTGGCCAGTACAGGACGCTTGAGTAGCACGAATCCGAACCTGCAAAATATTCCAGTGAGAACGGAGCTCGGGCGAAAAATCCGGAGTGCCTTTGTACCTGATGGCGATAAAGTTTTTATTAGTGCTGACTATTCGCAGTTCGAGCTTCGTTTGGCTGCGGTTTTGGCAGGTGACCAGGAAATGATTAACGATTTTAATGGTGACGTCGACATCCACACCAAAACTGCTAGCGAGGTGTACGGCATACCGATGGACGATGTTACCAAAAGTCAGCGTCGCGCGGCCAAGGTAATTAATTTTGGTGTTCTGTACGGCATGAGCCCCCATGGGCTGAGTGCGGCAACAGGAATGAATTTCATTGAAGCCAAAAAGTTTATCGATCGCTATTTCGAGCTGAGGTCGCCAATTCGAAAATATATTGATCAAACACTGAACAAGGCTCGGACCGAGGGTTACGTTGAGACCTATTTTGGTCGGCGCCGCCCGACACCAGATATTCATAGTAGTAATTTTATGGTGCGTCAGGGCGCTGAGCGGGCAGCAGCTAATATGCCAATCCAAGGCACTGAGGCTGACCTGATGAAACTGGCGATGTTAGAAGTTGACCGCAAGCTGGACGGAATGGGCGAACAGATTTTGCAAATACATGACAGCATCCTGATTGAGGCTCCGGCCGAAAATGCCGATAAGATTGCAGAACTCCTCAAAACGATTATGGAAAATATTGCCCCACAACTCGCTATCAGATTAAGGGTAGATGTCAGCATCGGCAAGGACTGGGGGGAGCTATGATGAGCAATGGCGTCTCTGGTGGTATACGAGCTGTCGCGCCGATTGACAGAGTGAGTTAAATATACTAAAGTTATTCTATGGCTCGTTATAATTCATCCCGCACCATCCCAATTGCACTCGTTCTCATTATTGTTGCCGTTGCAATTGCGGCGCTGATTTCTCTGTCCAGAGCAATATTTTTTCCTAGGCAAACAACGACAACCCAAAGCGATGTTAGCCAGAGCGAGCTGCTAAGCGCGTCAGCCGACCGTGCGGTCCGCATGACGGTGCGTGGCCCAATTGTAGCCAATGAAGCATTTCACTCGTATGTGGTCGTGGTTTCGCCTTCGGGCCGTACGTTGACCACTTACACCGGTTATCTTGATAAGATAGTTAATCAGCAAGTCGTGCTTGGCAATAACATTCCTGCCTACGAGGAGTTCGTTTATGCCTTGAATCGCGCCAATTTGGATAAAGGGACTGAACTGAATGGAGATGAAAACGATACGCGCGGTATTTGTGCGACCGGTCGTCTTCACAGATTTGAAATACTGAAGGCGGACAAATCAGTTAAAAATCTTTGGACATCAACCTGTAAGGGGTCACCAGGGTCTTTGGACGGTAGCGTTGCTCAGTTAGCAAACTTATTTACCAGTCAAATACCAAACGCCCGTTCGTTAACTAGTAAGATAGAACTGTAAATAGTTAATGCTAGGGGGGTGTAAACGATGGCAATAAAGGCAATCATCTTTGACTGTTTTGGCGTTCTAGTGATGTCGGGGCGAGCGGCTTTGTATCACGATTTCCCGGCTCTTAAAAACCAGATTTATGATAACGAACGCCAGTCTGATTACGGTATGACGTCTCGCACAGAATTAAATGACGCAATCGGGCAGATAACACATCTGTCGCCCCAACTTATTGATGAGCGCTATTGGGCTACTAGTGTTCGTAACGAATCCGCCCTTGCTTGGGCAACGGAGTTGAAGCAGTCTGGTGAATATAAAATCGGCTTGCTGAGTAATATTGGGAGAGGTTGGCTTGAAGACTTTTTGCCAGCCGAAGAGCGCCGTAGTCTATTTGACGCCGAAGTATTGTCAAGTGATGTTAACATCGTCAAACCTTCGCTGGAAATTTTTGAAATTGCCGCCCAGCGTCTTGGTGTCGAGCCATTTGAATGCGTCATGATTGATGACATGCTTGTCAATATTGATGGCGCCGAGCGGGCAGGCATGGGCGGTATCCTTTTTGGCACGACTACCCAGGCACGGAGAGATCTTGATCTTTATCTAAAGTCTCGTAGTGCCTGAATTACCGGAAGTAGAGACGGTAAGAAGGGGACTTCACGAGTTGCTTATTGGCCGTAGGGTGATAACGGCACAGTCCGATAATCCAAAAAGTTTCCCAAATGCTTCGGGCCAGGTTGACTCTTTTTTGCTTGGGGCAACGATGACTGATATCCGACGTCGCGCCAAAGTTCTAATGATTGATTTGTCGACTAATTACACGCTGGTCGTTCATCTCAAGATGACGGGTCAGTTGGTCTACCGAGGCGAAACAGCTTTTGGTGCCGGTCACCCGACCAACAGTTTAATCGGTGAATTGCCCGACAAAAGTACGCGGGTGACACTTACGTTTAAAGACAAGTCAAAATTATTTTTTAATGATCAGCGCAAGTTTGGCTGGATGAAGCTGATACCGACCGATGAAGTAAGGGCGCTGCCGTTTATGCAAAAAGTTGGCCCCGAGCCCCTCGAAGATGATTTTACTCCCTTGCAATTTACCGAGCGGTTTACGCGACGAGCTAGAACGAGTATCAAGGCTGCCTTGCTTGACCAGACGGTTATTGCGGGAGTTGGCAATATTTACGCCGACGAGAGCCTGTGGGGCGCCAAAGTGCACCCGCGGCGGCTGGTTAACACGATTACACCCGCGGAATTTGAAGCTTTGTATACGGAACTGCGTTTTGTTATGAATTTGGCAATCGAAAAAGGCGGTAGTACCAATCGGAATTATGTTAACGTCGATGGTAAGAGGGGGAGCTATATGGATTTTGCGCGAGTTTTTCGTCGCGAGGGTCTGGAGTGTCCTCGCTGCAGCACGACTATTATCAAGTTCAAAGCGGCTGGCCGGGGCACGCACATTTGCCCGCACTGCCAACAGATGTAAGGTATACTGGCTACATATGATAACAGTTATAATGGGCGATAATACATTTGAGATTGAGCGAGCAGTCAATGTAATTATTGCTGGCTTTAACGGCGACGCTGAACGGATTGACGGCAGCACCTTAGAGCTCAAGCAACTACCTGATTTATTGATGGGCGCAACGCTATTTGCTGATAAGCGCCTGGTGATTATTAAGAATTTATCAGAAAATAAGGACGTTTGGGCTACCTTTGGTGATTGGCTGTCCAGGATTTCGGATGATACCGATGTTGTACTGGTAGATTCAAAGCCCGATAAACGAACTGTGACCTACAAAGAATTAAAAAAGCAGGCCAAGATTATCGAGCTCATGCAATGGTCGGATCGTGATGCGGTTAAGGCCGAAACGTGGGTGTCTGATGAGGCGAAAAAATTACAAGTTTCATTGGATACAAAATGTGTACAGGTATTGGTGCGTCGTGTCGGTCTCGACCAATGGCAACTGTTCCATGCCCTCGAGAAGTTGGCGTTAGTCGATACCGTAACAGTTGAGGCAATCGAGGCGCTGATTGATGCTAATCCAGCCGAGAATGTCTTTAATCTGTTTGATGCAGCCCTGCGCGGTGATGGAAAAAAAGTCACTGAGATGGTTCGAACGCTTGAGTTAACCGAAGACCCGTATCGCTTATTCGCCTTACTGTCCAGTCAGGCATTTCAGCTGGTAGCGGTGGTAGCGGCAGGTCCGAACAATGACGTTGCAAAAGATTTTGGGATTCATCCGTACGCGGTCTCTAAGCTGGAACCGGGTGCAAGACAGCTGGGCAGAAGTGGTGCGAGAAAAATAATACGCGCCTTCGCGAAAGCCGATGATGATATGAAGCTTTCCCGTGCCGAGCCGTGGCTACTCATCGAGCGAGCTCTTATGAAAGTAGCCTCATTATAAAATAACGCCACATCGTGGCGTTATTTTATGCGCGCTAGATTATTTAGCGGCTTTTTTAACTGCTGGTTTTTTTGTTGGAGCTTTTTTGGCTACGGCAGCTTTTGCAGCGGGTTTCTTTGCAGCTACTTTTTTGACAGTAGCAGGCTTAACGGCAGCTTTGGCTACGGCTTTTTTTGCTGGAGCGGCTTTAGGGGCAACAGATTTTACTGCGGGTGCTTTAGCGGTAGTTTTTTTGCCGGTCGAAAGCTTGACGCCGGCGTCTTTAGCGACCTTTGCAAGCTGAGCTTTGCGGCGAGCAGCCGTGTTTTTCTTGAGTAGTTTTTTCTTGACGGCGGTGTCAATCTCGCTGTGAGCGGCGCTTAGTCCCTCTGCAGTTGGCGTAGCAAGAAAAGCTTTGGTTGCTTCTTTGATGTCGCGCTTGATACCAACGTTACGCTCGCGGCGTTTGATGGTTTGTTTGGCTCGTTTGATAGCTGATTTAATAATTGGCATACTGTTCCTTTAACTCTTTAAAATGATAGATACAATCAAAGCGTGATTATAGAGGAAAAGAGGTGAGTTGTAAAGAGGTCCCACTGTTGTTGACGCAGAGAAAATACTTATGGTATAGTAACATCAAACTCTAACCGATTCACAACACAAAGAAAAAAACACAGGAAATAACTATGAACGACGTAAAGATTAAACAGCAAATTGTTGAGAAGATCAAAAGCTCAACCAACATTTTGGTCACTGTCAGCAATGGCCCCACCGTCGATGCGCTGTCGGCAGCGCTTGGTCTGACCGTTATGCTGAACAAACTTGGCAAGCATGCCACGGCTGTTTTTAGCGGTGCGGTTCCTCCCGCCATTACGTTTCTTGATCCCGAGAAGACATTTGAAGC
>JAYTAD010000021.1:0-9466 GCA_043737705.1 Candidatus Saccharimonadota bacterium
CTTACCAAGGAGGAGAAATAATCATGACTAACATCAGTATTATCCCTCGAGCAACCGAGAAAGCGTACGCGCAATCTAAAAACAATATATACGTATTTAACGCACCTCTGACCGCTAACAAACAGCAAATCGTTGCTGCCGTTGAAACGCAATTTGAAGTGAAGGTGACAAACATTAAAACTCTCGTTCAGACCGGTAAAGCCGTCCGTTATTCGAGCGGCAAGCGAAGTCAGCCAAAAACTGCTCATCGCAAAGACGCCAAAAAAGCGTACGTCACACTGGCCAAAGGCGACAGTATAAAAATGTTTGAAGAAACACCAGTCGAAGAACCAGTAGTTAAAGCTGAGAAGAAGGAGAAGAAGTAATGGCCATTAAGCTATATAACCCAACTACTCCTGCTCGCCGTGGTATGACTACAGAAGACTACAGTGAAATTACGACCCGCAAACCGCTCAAAAGCTTGATCAAGAGCAAAAAGCAGAATGCCGGACGCAACAACACTGGGCGCATTACTGTTCGTCACCGTGGTGGTGGTGTTAAGCGACACTATCGTCTGCTTAACCACAAACTCGCCCCTGGTACGACTGCCACAATTGAAGAGATTGAATACGACCCGAACCGTAGTGCCCGCATTGCCCGTATCAAAGACCAGCACGGTCTACACCACTATATTTTGGCTGATACTTCAATGCAAAAGGGTAAAGTTGTCGTTAGTGGTCCAGAAGCTCCTATCGAATCAAGCAACCGTATGCCACTATCTCGTATCCCAATTGGTACGCAGATTTACGCAATCGAGATTACACCAGGCAAGGGTGCCCAAATGGTCCGTTCGGCTGGTGTTAAAGCGCAGCTTATGGCCAAAGAAGGTGATTATGCGCAGGTACGTTTGCCATCAGGTGAAGTCCGTCGCTTCCGAATTGAAGCCACCGCTGCTATTGGCGTGGTTGGTAATATTCAACATCAAAACGTCAAGATTGGTTCCGCTGGGCGAAATCGCCGTAAGGGTATCCGTCCTGGAGTTCGTGGTGTTGCGATGAACGCCGCAGATCACCCACACGGTGGTGGTGACGGTGGACGTCACGGTACAGGTAAGCCACCACGTACACCATGGGGTCAATTGACCCTTGGATATCGTACTCGTCGTCGTAAAGATGTCAGTAAGTTGATCATAAAGACTCGCCATGATGCGAAGAGGAAGAAGTAACTATGAGTCGTTCACTTAAAAAAGGACCATTCGTCGACTTCAAGCTCGCTAAGAAAGTGGCGAACTTGACGCCCGATGATCGTACCGTTATCAAGACCTGGGCCCGTGCAAGCACGATTAGCCCTGAGATGGTCGGACGTACGATCGCTGTACACAACGGTAAACTACACATTCCAGTACTTGTTTCGGAAAATATGGTAGGACACAAACTCGGTGAGTTTAGTCCAACTCGTAAATTCCGCAAGCACGGTGGAAAGGCTAAAAAATAATGGCTGACCAACTAACTATCCGAGCCTACGCCAAAGGCGTTGACCAGGCACCACGTAAGGTAGCTCTTGTAGCCAGCCTTGTACGGAGCCGCAGCGTTGCCGACGCACTTGTTATCCTCGCTCACACACCGAAACGTGCTGCAATGCCAGTTATTAAGGCAATCGAGAGCGCCAAGGCTAATGCGGTCAACACGCACGGTCTTGACGGTAAAACACTTGTTATTTCAACACTATCAGTTACTGCTGGTGCTCGTTTGAAGCGATTCAAACCTGCCAGCCGTGGACGTGCGCTGCCTTTCCAAAAGAAATCAGCCAACATTCTTGTTGAAGTCACCGGTGACGTTAAACCTAAGAAAAAGCCAGTTGTAGCTAAGGCTGAAGTGGCAGAAAAGAAGGAGACTAAGTAATGGGCCAAAAAGTAAACCCAATTAGCTTCCGTCTTCAAGTTCACAAAAACTGGGATTCGCGTTGGTTTGCGCCAAAACGAGACTTTGCTAAGTGGCTTGCAGAAGATATTCGCGTCCGCGAATTGATCGAGAAGCGCTTCGAAAGCCGTCCAACAATTAACCGTATCGAGATTGAGCGTTCAGCTAACCTTATTACGATTACGATTCATACCGCTAAAGCCGGTGTAGTTATCGGACGTGGTGGTGTTGGTGTTACCGAACTCAAGATGCTAATCGAAAAGATTGCCAGCTTGCCAGTTCGTTTGAACATCGAAGAAGTAAAGCGTCCTGAACTGGCCGCTAAACTTGTCGCCGAGAACATTGCCCGTCAACTTGAGCGCCGTGGTAACTTCCGTCGTGCGATGAAGATGGCTGCGCAAAACACAATGGCTGCCGGCGCAAAGGGTATTCGTATCCAGGTTGCAGGTCGACTTAACAATGCCGAGATGGCTCGCCGTGAAAAAGTAATCGAAGGATCGGTTCCACTTCACACCCTGCGTGCTGATGTTGATTTTCACACAGCTCGCGCAAACGCTCCTGGCGTTGGCATCATTGGTGTTAAAGTCTGGATCTACAAAGGCGAAAGGGTCTAACTGTTATGTTAATGCCTAAGAAAACCAAGTTTCGAAAAGTACGTAAAGGTAAAAACGATGGAGTCGCGTCACGCGGCCAGTACATCGCTTTTGGTGACTACGCACTTCAATCACAAGGTAATGAACGTATTACCAGCCGCCAAATCGAGGCTTCTCGTCAGGCGATGACCCGTTACATTAAACGTGGTGGTAAAATCTGGATCCGTATCTTCCCACACACACCCGTTACCCGTAAACCAGCTGATGTGAAAATGGGAAGCGGCAAGGGTAACCCTGAGTTTTTCGTCGCAAAAGTCAAACCAGGTACCGTATTGTTTGAAATGAAGGGTGTTGAAGAAGCTGTTGCTCGCGAAGCGATGCGCCTTGCTTCACACAAGCTTCCTATTAAAACCAAGTTCATCACGAAAGAGCAGGCGTAATTATGGCTGATGTAAAAGCTACCAAAGCAAAAACTGTCGTCACTAAAAAAGCTGTCGAAGTAAAAACTATTGTACAACTTCGTGAAGAACTTGTTTCTAAGATTTCTGACCAGCTACAAGCAAAGCGCAGTAATGCGGCAGGCGAACTTGCCAACCCTCATGTGATCACCCTAACCCGTAAAGAAATCGCGCGCCTTCACACTGCTATCCGAGCAGCCGAGATTGCCGCCCAAAAGGAGATAAAGTAATATGGCCAAGACATTGACCGGTATTGTGACGTCGGACGTCGCAAATAAAACAATTACCGTCACTGTTACTAGTCGTGAGACGCATCCTATTTATGGCAAACAATATACCGTTAGCCGCAAGTACGCCGCCCATGACGAGAACAATGACGCAAAGATTGGTGACAAAGTCACTATTTCAGAAGCTCGACCTGTCTCGAAACGAAAAGCTTTCAAGCTCGACGTTATTATCGAGAAATCACGTGGTTCAATTGAGCTCAAGGAAGAGACTACGTAATGATTCAACAAGAAACTCGTCTCAAAGTCTGCGACAACAGCGGTGCGAAGGAAATCCTTTGTATTCGTGTTCTCGGCGGCACAAGGCGTCGTTATGCACGAGTAGGTGACATTATTGTCGCTACCGTCAAAACCGCCAACCCAACAGGTGTCGTGAAGCGTAAATCAGTCGTCAAGGCGGTGATTGTTCGTACTCGTGACCAAATGCAACGCAAAGACGGTAGCACTATCGCTTTTGACGAAAATGCAGCGGTTATTATCGATGACAGCAAAAACCCGAAAGGCACCCGTGTCTTTGGCCCCGTCCCTCGTGAGCTTCGTGACCTTGGTTACGCCAAGATTATTAGCTTAGCACCGGAGGTACTCTAACATGGCTTCAATCAAACGAATTATAAAAGGCGATATCGTCAAACTTATTAGCGGCGCTAATAAGGGTACGACAGGTAAAGTCCTAAAAGTTCTGACAAAAAAGAACGCCGTACTTGTTGAAGGCGTTGGCACGAAGCACCGAAACGTCAAACCAAGCCAACTTAACCCTCGTGGTGGACACAAGGACATTCATGTTGCGACGTCGTTGCACAAAGTTGCCCTTGTGGTTGATGAAAAAACTGGCAAGACCAGCCGAGTTGGCCTTGTTAAGAACACCGATGGTACTACCACTCGTGTTGCTCGTCAGAATAAAGATAAGGAGATCAAGTAATGGTTAAAACTACTACTACCGCTCCTCGCCTGAAAGCCTTGTACAAAAGTACGATTGTCAAGGAACTACAAGCCGAATTAAACTTGGTGAATGTTCATCAGGTTCCAAAGCTAGAAAAAATTGTAGTCAGCGTGGGAATCGGTAAGAATAAAGACGACAAGCGTTTTTACGAAATTGTTCGTAACACGCTTACAAAAATTACCGGTCAACACCCCGTTGATCGCATGGCAAAAAAATCTATCGCAGGTTTCAAGATTCGTGCCGGTATGAACCGTGTCGGAATCAGTGTGACGCTTCGCGATGGACGTATGTACGAGTTCCTCGACCGCCTTACTAACGTTGCTTTACCTCGTGTCCGTGATTTTCACGGTGTCAGCGCTACAGCTTTTGATAAAGGCGGCAACTACAATCTTGGTATGGTTGAACAGTCAATTTTCCCCGAGCTTACGTTTGAAGAGACACAGATTCTTCACGGTTTACAGGCAACTTTCGTCATTAGTGGCGGAAATAGCACCTACAGCCGTGCCTTACTCGAAAAATTTGGCATACCATTTGAGAAAGAAGGAGGCAAACGCTAATGGCTAAAAAATCTGCCGTCGCTCGAGACGAAAAACGAAAAAAGCTGATTCTAAAGTTTGCGGCTAAGCGCGCTGAACTCAAAGAGCTTGGTGACCAAGAGGGATTGGCAAAACTGCCACTCAACAGTTCACCGACTCGCTGGAAGAATCGTGACGTGCTTCACGGCCGTCCCCGAGGATACATGCGACGCTTCGGCCTCAACCGTATCAATTTCCGCGAAAAAGCAAGCAAGGGAGAAATCCCTGGTATAACAAAGAGTAGTTGGTAGGAAGGAATACGCTATGTCATTACAAACAACTGACCCCATCGCTGACCTACTAACTCGTATCCGTAACGCAGTTATGGTTGGCAAAAACGAAATTCGTGTCCCTTCGAGCAAATTGAAGGTCACCGTTGCAAAAGAGCTTCAAAAAGCTAAGTACCTTACTGGTGTAAAAATTGAGAGTGCGAAACCACGGGACATTTTGGTAGTTACTATCAATGAACCAGGTGCAAACTCAACAATTACCGAGATTACTCGTCTATCTAAACCTGGACGCCGTGTTTACGTCAGTGCAACCGATATTCCTTGGATCAAAAGTGGTCGTGGAATGGTCCTCATTAGTACAAGTAAAGGTGTCATGCCGGGCCACGTTGCTTACAAGCAAGGTCTTGGTGGTGAGCTGATCTGTAAAGTATACTAGTCAAAGTTTAATTAAAAGATAATAAGGATAAATAAATTATGAGTCGAATCGGAAAACTACCAATCCAGATTCCGTCAGGTGTGACAATCACGATCGACAATGATTCTATTACCGTCGTTGGCCCCAAGGGTCAACTGGTAGTGCCTCATCTGTCAGACGTGACCGTTGCTTTAAAAGACGGATTTGCAGTGGTAACACGTAAAGATGACCAGCGCGTCGCTAAAGCCCAACACGGTCTACAGCGAGCACTTTTGAACAACGCTGTTGACGGCGTCACAAAAGCTTTTGAAAAGAAGCTTGAAATTAACGGTGTTGGCTTCCGCGTTAACGGTGGTGGCCAAAAAATCGAGATGCTTCTTGGTTTTTCTCACCCAGTCCACTACGAAGCCCAAGAAGGCGTAACACTGACTGTCGAAAAAATGACAATTACAGTCAATGGTATCGACAAGCAAGCGGTCGGCCAAGTTGCCGCCGAAATCAGGGCACTCAAGAAACCCGAACCCTACAAGGGCAAAGGAATTAAGTATTCGGATGAAGTTGTCCTTCGTAAAGCTGGAAAGGCTGGTAAATAATATGTCTAACCTAGCAAAGAAATTGTTAAACAAAGGCCTTCGCAAAAACCGCGTTCGCGCCAAAGTCACTGGTACTGCTGTTCGTCCACGTTTGACGATTACTATCAGTAACAAACACATTAGCGCTCAGGTTATTGATGACGAGAAAAAGCATACACTTGTGGCTGCGACAACCGTTGGCACAAAACAAGTCGGTACAATTTCTGAACAAGCCGTACTGATTGGTACCGAGATTGCCAAGAAAGCAAAGAAAGCAAAAATTAACGCAGTTGTATTTGACCGCAACGGACGCCAGTACGCTGGACGTCTAAGCGCGCTCGCAGATGCAGCCCGCAAGGAAGGTTTGGAGTTCTAATATGGCTGAAACTACACCAACTATTGCTCCAACTACCGGAGCACCAGCAAGCCAAGGCCGATCACCACAACGTGGTGGTGGACGTCGCGATAACCGTCGAGACCAAACACCAGCCGAACCAAAGCAATTTGAAGAAATCGTTATCAACATCGACCGTGTGTCGCGTGTTGTAAAAGGTGGACGACGCTTCCGTTTCAAAGCTTTAGTTGTTGTGGGCGACCGCAAAACTAAAGTTGGTATCGGTGTCGCAAAAGGTGCTGATGTTCAGGCTGCTATCGCAAAAGCGACAGATGTCGCTAAGAAGCACATGATCATCATTCCTGTTGCTAATGACACGATTCCACACGAAGCTGAAGTGCGTTTCTCTGGTGCCCAGGTACTCTTAAAGCCTGCCGCTCCTGGTACTGGTATTATCGCCGGTGGCGTTATCCGTACTATTATTGGAGTGACAGGTATCCATAATCTTCTGTCAAAGTCCCTTGGATCAACCAACAAGGTTAACATTGCTTACGCAACGATTGATGCGCTGCGGACTATGGTTCCAAAGGAACAATGGCTTAACGCACCTGTCAAAAAGGTAGCAGCAGTTAAGAAAACTGACACACCCAAGGAGACAAAATAATGACAAAGTATCACGAACTCCAAGTCAGTGCGACACCTGATCGTAAGCGTGTTGGACGTGGTATCTCGGCCGGGCAGGGAAAAACTGCTGGACGTGGTACCAAGGGCCAAGGCGCTCGCACAGGTAAGAAATTAAACGCAATGTTTCAAGGTGGATCACGACCATTAGCTCAGGCGATTCCAAAAGCCCGTGGCTTCAAAAGTCTTCGTACTGCAGCGCAGGTTGTTTATCTTGATCACTTAAACGTTTTTAAAGACAAAACAGCTGACAATTTTACGTTGTTTGAGGCTGGTTACATTGCCACACCATTTCACACTGTTAAAGTTATCTTACGCGGCGAACTGACCGAAAAAATAACACTTCACGTCAGTGGCGCGAGCAAGAGTGTTCAGGCAGCTATTACAAAAGCTGGTGGAACTTTTGTAAAAACTGCGGTACCATTGAGACAGAGCACAAAAGACGCCGAAAAGGCCGATAAGTAGTATTTGTTACACTTCCCTGGAGTATCGATTTGGTACTCCAGCGGAGTAGTAATAACTACCAAAGTGAGGGTAAAAAACAACTGTGAACTGGAAAACCATCTTTCAATCGTTTAAGAACCGCGATATGCAAAAGCGTATCATTATTGTACTTGGCATTATAGTGGTTTACCGCTTTCTTGCTAGCGTACCTGTTCCACTAGCTGAACCAGCTCAATTAAAGGAAATTATCAACAGTGTTGTCTCAGGAAGCGACTTTGGTGGATTCTTGAATCTACTATCCGGTGGCGCACTCGCTAGCTTCTCTATCGTACTTGTCGGAATGAGTCCGTTTATTACCGCCTCAATTATTACCCAACTCCTTACTAAGGCTATACCGAAGCTTGAAGAGCTGCATAAAGACGGCGAATCAGGTCGTCGCAAAATTAATCAATGGACGCGTATGATCAGCGTTCCTTTGGCTATCGTGCAGTCAATTGCCTTTATTTATATCTTGCGCCAAACGGTACTGGCAGGTAACACCACAGTTCTTTCCAACTCGACGCCGATTGAATGGATTGTTGCGGTCACCGCAATGACAGCCGGTGCAGTTCTTCTGATGTGGCTAGGCGAGCTTATGACGGAGCAGGGCATTGGGAACGGTATTAGCCTGATTATTTTCGCAGGTATTATTAGTCAGCTTCCAACCACACTAGCGACTTTGGGTACGTCACTATTCGACACGTCAAAAGGCAGTCTCAGTGTTTTTAACTGGTTTACAATTCCTGTCGATCCACTCGCGTTCTGGGTAACCCTGGCGCTAGCGGCGGTATCCTTGTCGGTACTGTATCTACTCGTCAAAGTAAACGAAGCCCAGCGAGTTATTACGGTTAATTACGCTAAACGTGTCCAGGGCAATAGCAGCTATGGTGGCATCAAAAGTATTTTACCGGTTAAGTTAATTGCAGCGGGTGTTATTCCGGTTATTTTTGCGGTGGCATTTTTATCACTTCCGGCCTTTGTCGGTCAGGTGTTAAAGGCGACAGGCAATGCGTCTTTCCTAGATTTAGCTAATAATCTCATCCTTTGGTTTCAGACACCCAACCCAGGAGCCTTTACCGGCAGCACGTTGCAAGCCTTCATTTACCCAACTGCGTACTTTGTGTTAGTTATCATGTTTACATATTTCTACACTGGTATTGTCTTCAACGCCAATGAAATCGCTGAGAATCTTCAAAATCAAGGAGGATTTATCGAAGGTGTTCGTCCAGGCCAACAGACCGAGAACTATCTGAGCCGTACCGTTAATCGTTTAATCTTGTTTGGGTCACTTGTTCTGGGCTTAATTGCTGTTTTGCCGTTTGCTGGCGAATACATACTTTATAATGTTGCTGGAATATCCAACAGTAACTTGTCTATTGGTGGAACTGGTTTGTTGATCGTGGTCTCTGTGGGACTTGAAGCTTTGCGTCAGATAAATAGTCGCGCACTGATGGTTACCTACGACGACTATCAATAACTAGTAAGGATAAGCAATTACGGTCCGCGCTATGGACTATAGTTTGTTATAATAAACGCATATGGCACTCGATATTTATTACAAAAAAGAGCGCCACACCGGACGCATGATTTTCACTATTACTCTTACGGTATTGTTAATTGCCGTCGGGTGGTATGGCTACAGGTGGTATACCACTGGTGTTTTATCGTGGTTACTTGCTGATTTTAATGGTTGTATTCATTAATGGATTTGGGTTGTAACACGACGGTAGATTGTGATTATTTTTAATTTTGGATGTAATCAGTTTGTAAAATCCTTGATTAGAGGTATAGATTATGTAAAAATTAGAAACATGGTAGTTTCTGAACGAGTCATACGGGAGCTGGACATGTCAGAGGATACGGAAGGTGCCCGCACCCGGACAAAACGGGGGGTACCCGTACTTGGACGGAACATATCGCTTGGATGCACGATCACTGGAACGAGCAGAGGGTGCCCGCACCTGGGTCTAGTTAATTTTTTTTTAATTCCACTACTCCAGGTG
>JAYTAD010000022.1:0-21641 GCA_043737705.1 Candidatus Saccharimonadota bacterium
TCTGGGGTACAATATAAACAATCTAGGAGGTTGCTATTTTATATGCACCCCCAGAATATTAATATTAAGGAAGGAGTCTGAATAAGACTTATGGCAAAAGCCACACTAACAATGGACGAACTGCTCGCTGGCGCAGATGACAGCGTAAAGCAATTAACACAAGGTGAAGCAATCGTAGGAACCATCCTATCGATTCGTAAACACGAGGTCCTCGTTGACCTTGGAGCACAAGGTATTGGCCTTGTACCTCGTCGTGAGGTCGGGTTTTCACGAGCCCTTAATATTGGTGACGAAGTCACCGCTAGCATCGTTGACGCCGAGCTTGATAATGGCTACTCGCTACTATCGCTTCGTAAAGCCGCCAAAGATCGTGGTTGGGATGAAGTGGCAGCCAAAATGGAAAACGGTGAAATTATTGAAGTATCGCCTTACGACGCCAACAGAGGTGGGCTACTGGTTGAACACGACGGCGTTCGTGGGTTCCTGCCCGTCTCTCAGCTTTCAGCCGAGCACTATCCTCGTGTTGGCAGCAGTGATAAGGATGAAATTCTTCAACGTTTGAACGTTCTTATCGGGCAGACATTAAAAGTTCGTATTTTGGACTGTGACCGTAAGGCTAACAAACTTATTTTTAGCGAAAAAGAAGCCATCAAAGACGGTCTGTCAGCTCGCTTTGAAAAACTGACCGTTGGCGACAGCGTCAAGGGAGTGGTGACAGGGGTGGTTGACTTTGGTATCTTCGTCAACGTCGAAGGTATCGAAGGTTTGGTGCACATTAGCGAAATCAGCTGGGAACGTGTTAACAATCCTAACGATTATGTCAAAGTTGGCCAAACGATTGATGCAAAAATTATCGCTATCGACAAAGACCGCTTAAGTCTTAGTATCAAACAGCTATCTCAGGATCCATGGATGACAGAAGTTGACCAATTCAAACCAGGCGACAAGGTCGAAGGCACGGTAACGCGTATTACCCCATTCGGCGCATTTATTCAGATCAGCCCGGCTGTTGAGGCGCTTGTTCACGTCAGCGAACTCGGTGGTGGTGACGACGCTGACCCAGAAAAAGTCTTTACTCTCAACGAGCGCAAGGAATTTGTTGTGCTTGATATCGAAAAAGATAGCCGTAAAATCTCGCTTAGTCTAAACAACAAAGCAAAAAAATAAACTAGTTTCCGCGACTATAGCACCACTGTAGCGCGGGTAGAAAGGAGCGTTCATTATGGCCGAGAAAGTTATCATTGTTGCCGACTCAATCACCGTTGGTGAGCTTGCCGAAACGCTTAATCTACCCGTTACAAACCTGATTGGTGAACTTTTCAGGAATGGTATTGTGGCCACGATTAATCAACGTATCGATTTCGAAACGGCGACAATTATCGTCGAAGAGCTGGGACTTGATGTCGAACTTGAGAAAAAAGTCGCGGCGACACTGAGCGACCGCAAGGTTCACGCTTTATCCGACAAAGCCGTTGCGCGTCCGCCGATTGTGGCTGTAATGGGGCACGTTGACCATGGTAAGACAAGTTTACTTGATGCAATTCTTCATACCAAAGCTACCGACCAAGAGGCCGGAGGTATTACTCAGCATATTAGCGCTTACCAGACAATTCACAAAGACCGCTCAATTACGTTGCTTGATACACCAGGGCACGAAGCCTTTGCCGCTCTGCGGCAGCACGGCGCCGCACTGACGGACGTAGTGGTGATTGTGGTGGCGGCTGACGACGGCGTCAAACCTCAAACGATTGAGGCAATTAGGTTTGCCAAGTCTGCCAACGCAAAAATTGTGGTGGCTATTAACAAAATGGACAAGGAATCGGCTGATTCTGCCCGCGTCAAGGCGCAACTAGCCACCGAACACGACCTTAATCCAGAAGAATGGGGTGGTGATACGGTTATGGTCGAAGTCAGCGCCAAGACGGGCCTCGGCATCGAGACGTTGCTTGATATGGTGCTACTAGTGGCTGACCTCGAAGAGTTGAAAGCTGACATTGATACCCCAGCCGAAGGTCTCGTGATTGAATCACACATGGAAGTTGGTCGGGGTTCGGTCGTCGGGTTGCTTGTTGAACAAGGACTACTCCGGACGGGTCACTTCTTGGTCGCCGGAACTTCCTATGGAAAGGTCCGTACCTTGCTTGATTTTGCAGGTAAACCGCTCAAAGAAGCTGGTCCTTCGACGCCAGTCACCGTGACAGGACTAAAAGAATTGCCCCAGTTTGGTGATACCTTTACGGTTGTAAAAAGCGAAAAAGAAGCTCGTAATGCAGTGGCCGTAGCTCGGATTGAGAACGAAAAGAATGCCGCCAGTACGAACGTGACGGGTGCCGATCTTCTCCGCATGATGAATCAGCAACACGAATCACAGAACCTAAACGTCGTCGTTAAGGCTGATGTTCAGGGGTCTTTGACCTCCGTGATTGATAGTTTGCGACTGATTGATACAAAAGGCGAGATTGCCCTACGTGTGATTGGTAGTGGTGTCGGAAATATTTCCGAAAATGATATTCGCCTGGCTTCTGACACGAAAACAATTATCTATGGATTTAACATTAGTCTGCCACCGGCCGTCAAACAGTTGGCGGCGCGTGACAAGGTTCAAGTCCGTATCTATAAAGTTATTTACGAACTGCTTGATGACGCTCGCGCTTCGATGGAGGCTATGTTAGCACCTGAAGTTGTCGAAACGGAAATCGGCGCCCTGACGATAAAAGGAATTTTCCGTACACTTAAAGACGAGATTATTGCTGGTGGAGAAGTGACGAGCGGCAAAGTCACTACCGGCCTTTTGGCACGTGCTAAACGTGGTAAAGAAACCCTCGCCGAAGTGGAAGTAACCAAAGTCCAACGTCAGCAACAAGAAGCCAAAGAAGTATTCGAAGGCGAAATGTGTGGTATTAGCCTCAAGATTAGCAAGAAGTTACTACTCGAAGAAGGTGACAAGCTCGAATTCTTTACGCGTGCCCTCGTTAAACGCACTCTTAAATAAAAAACGTCAATTGTAACTTAAGCAAGTATATGTGATTATGCTTGCTTTTTTATTATATTTATGCTATCGTAGTATCATAAAACACATAACACAAACATAAATTAGCGCACCTTACATCGGAGAAAATTGATATGTCAGAAACCCTACTATCAGCAGAACGAACTTTATCAGCCAAAGAAGTGATTAGCCAGTTTGAAAATAAACAGCTTGACGCTGCCGAACATATTAATGTTGCACAGTCTAAAGTAGATGAACTAAATTTTAATTCAGACGCCATTGATCATGTGACCGCCAAGACTGAACTACGTGATGCACGAGCGACGTATCAACCTGAGGCTGATGCACTGAATGATGAATGGCTTATGCACGGTGGAGAAAGGCTAGATGCAGCAAGAACTGCTGTGGAATCATTGAATTTTAAATCGACAGCCGTTGATCATATATATGCAAAAAAAGAGCTCCAATCCGCAGAGGATTCATGGGTTGCGTCACACAGCAGCGCCAATGAAAAAAGTAGTAGCACTATCGATAGCGAACAGACTCCATCGGTAATCGAAGCTGGTTCCGATAATCTTGACGATGGTTCGGCTGAGTCTGTAGATATTAAAGATGTGTCGGACGATGTGAACCCAGGTGAAGATGAAGATGTAATACGACGCAACGTCGAACCCGCCCTCGAGGCAGAGTCAGCCGAGGAATACGAAAAGCGTAATAGTACTCCCCAAATCGATACTCTTGAAGATGTAGTGCTTCCTCCGAGAATTGATACTCTTGAAGACGTCGTACTGACTCCTGTTGGTGGCGAACAGGCTTCGGTAAGCGATCTGAGTAGTGACAATTCCGAAAAAGAGGATAGCAATCAGGAAACGGGTGACAATGATAAGCTCGACGAAGAAAAGCGATCAATTTGGAATAAGGTGAAGAGCCACACTAAAGATCTTTACTTAAAAGCCGGTACTCTTTTTAGCACAACACTTTATACGGCAGGAAACTTTATGCCGACACCAAAACAAAAATCAGAAGAGACAAAGGATCAGTTTGAAAGTCGTGTAAAACGATACGGTGCCGCTAAAATTGTTGGTGTAGTCGCCTTGATTGTAGCAGCGAAGTACGGACTTCCCCTGCTTAATGGTGGTGAGGCTCATGTGTCAGGCGCTGGTTCAGGAGCAGGTTCAGGCTCAGGTACGGAAGTAATCGATACGGCTGCATCAGGTGGTTCAGGTGGTACTAAATTAGAGCTAGAGCCTTCACTGTTTAGCGCAGAAGCTCATACGGTAACTCGTGGTGAAGGCTGGTACCAGACATTGAAGGAAATGGGTATTACGAATGAAACCGAACAGGCTAACTTACTACAAAAAGTAGGACCACAATTGCAGGCTCGTGGTTGGGCGTATCCGATGGAAGGTGGCTCATGGGGTATTAGCCACACAGGTCAACTTCCTGAGAATGTGCTAAAATTAATTAAGAATAGCCGATAAAGGGGATAGATATACATGTTTCAACTAGATGACAAATTTTTAGCAGATATTGGCCTGAACGACTTACCGGAAGAGCAAAAGAAAGCTTTCTTACAGCATATTTATGATGAACTTGAGCTACGGGTTGGCACCAAGCTGTCCGACGGCATGAGCGATGAGCAACTGGAAGAGTTTGAGGCGATTATCGATCGTAAGGACGAAGTCATTCGTACCTGGTTGGAAAAGTACGTTCCTGATTACTACAATGATGAAGCTTTTGGCCGCATTCAGGAAGCAACCGGACTAGACGTCAACGACGCTGGCTTGCGCGCTGAGTACACAGCGACGAAATGGTTAGAAGTGAATCGTCCCGACTATCGGGATGTCGTTGCCGGGGTACTTGATGAACTTAAAACAGAGATTATCGGCAACCGCGATAAGATTCTCGGTGATAATCAACCTGCAGTGTAGCCATTTATGAACGCGTGGGGGTCCATACGACGTCCACTGGGGGCAATCAGCTCGTCAATTGAGAGAAAAGCACCGTCTTGGCAGATAATGTCGAGCGGTGTTTTTGATTCTACTGCGACATGCGCTTTGGTGATAATAATATCGTGGCCAAGGAGAGTGACTTTAGTCTTGGGAAAGTCCAGGTGAGCGCGAACCAGACGCTCGGCTTGTACAGCGGTGAGTGTTTGCGGATGGAGCAGCGCGTCTTTTTTGTCGAGAAGCTGACAGTAAGTGGCTGCGCCGTTATCTTGCGGAGTTGGTTGGAGCGACCCGTCTAAAATAGCTGGTAGGACGGCCAGAAGTGTGGCTGTACCTGCGGCCGCGAGCGTGTGGTACAAGTCGGTCCGCGTTTCTGTCCCGACGAGAGGATGAATCGTTTGTGCAAAAACCGGCCCTGCGTCCATACCAGCAGATAATTGCATAATCGAGACACCGGTTTGTTTGTCGCCATTTTTTATGGCCGATTCAATGGGCGAGGGTCCACGGTAAAGTGGTAACAGCGAAGGGTGGACATTGATAATCCCGGGAGAAAAGAGGTCGATGATGCTTTGGGGAATGATTTTTCCATAGCTGACGAGCACCCCCGCGACGTCGCCGAGGGACTGTATGTCGGATGCAATCTCGGAAAGCTTGGTTGGTTGCCAGACGGTGATATTGCGCTCCTGCGCAAACACTTTGACCGATGGAGGGGCGAGCTTTTGGTCGCGGCCGCGCTTGCTATCGGGTTTTGTGACGACCGCTGCAATAGTATAGCCCGCATCAACTAGGCCGTGCAGGGCGGTCAGACTAAAGTCTTCAGTCCCAAAGAATACTATTGGTTTTGACGTGCTGGTCATAATCAAGTGGTTGGAGCTCGCCTTTCTCGTCGAGGGTATAAAATGCATCTGTTAAGTCACGAATATGGTCGATGAAAACAATGCCGTTAGTGTGATCGATTTCGTGTTGGATAACCCGTGCCAAAAAACCCTCGGCTTTAAAACGCACTTCGCTGCCATCTTCGTCGAGCGCTTTAACGTGGATTTTTGCGAATCGGGGGACTTTTCCGTATATATTACTGACACTTAGGCAACCTTCGTAATCATCGATAATTTCACCTTCATATTTAATGATTTCGGGGTTAATCAGTGTTGTGAAATCGCGGACTTCTTTGTCATCAAAGTCACTCCGTACAATTACCACGCGATCGAGTCGATCGATCTGGACTGCCGCTAGGGCAGCGCTAATTTCGTGTGGTCGGCTGTCTTCCCAATCCAACGCCGCCGACACCATATCGTGGATCAAACCTCTGGTTTCGTCGGTGACAACGTGAACTTTGGCTGACTTATGTCGCAGACGGGGGCAGGGCAGCGTAATGATATCTTCTTTTTTCATTCCTTGTAGTATACCAGGGGTAGCTAAAGCAGGCTAGTGGGGTCAAGTTCCGACTGCCAGTGTGTGGCTGGAACAAAGGTAAGCGCGTTGATGAGATGCTCTCGTTTAGGACTTTTAAGGGTTAGTTGCCAACGGTACGTGTCACGTTGTCGTTCGTAAAATGCTGGTGTCGGCCCGAGAATAGTGACGTCGCTGTGAAGCTTGCTGCGGAGATCACGGGCAACGAGTTGAGCGTTACGTATTGCAGCAGCTTCCGATTTATAGATACAGGTCAGTTGTAAAAGATGCGTAAAAGGAGGGAAGAGGCCTTTTTTCCGTTCTTGCAGCGCATAATTATAGAATGATTCGTAATCTTGGGTCAGCCCGCAGACAACACTAGGGTGCGCCGGCTGATAAGTCTGAACAACGACTTGCGTGGCGTGTTCGTTGCGACCGACCCTGCCTACTACTTGGGCGAGTAGTTGGAAGGTGCGTTCGCTGGCGCTAAAATCTGGCAAAGCTAGGCCACTGTCAGCTTGAATGACGCCAACCGTTCGTAATTCTGGCAGGTCGAGGCCTTTGGCGATGACCTGTGTCCCAACCGCAATATCTATTGCGCCGCTGTAGAGCTCACCATAGCGAGCGTTAACGGTCTCTTTGGTGTCGTTATCGGCGTCAAAACGCGCGATGGTTGCTTTAGGGAAGATTTTTTGAAGCTCGGTCTCTATTAGTTTTGTGCCAAACCCTTTGTGAATAATGTCGACGTGGCCACAGTCGGGACACGAAGTCGGGACGGTCTGTTGGTAGTTGCAAATATGACACCGTACATGATGGTAATCGGAGTGAAGGGTAAGGGGTATATAGCAACGGGGGCACTGTGCCGTCCAGCCACAATTTTCACACAATGTCGTGCTTGCACTGCCACGACGATTATGGAAGACGAGTGCCTGTTCGCCTTCCGCCAGGGTGGCCTCGAGCTGTACGAGCAGCTGTTTCGAAAGAAAACGATGGCCGCTGGAATTGGCTCGTTTCGTCATATCTACCAGTGACACGGTCGGGGGTAATGTACGCTCGCGAGCCGCTTTGGTCAGAGTTAAAATCGGACGGTGCGATTGTTCTGCCAGGTAACGATCGGATACGCTTGGCGTGGCGCTACCCAGAATGACAGGGGCTTTGTGCAGGCGACCGAGTATCGTGGCCGCCCGGAGGGCCGAGTAGCGAGGCGACTGCTCTTGTTTGTAGCTTGGCTCGTGCGCTTCGTCGACGATAATCGCACCAATATTTTTCAGGGGAGTGAAGAGGGCGGAACGGGCGCCAATCACCACTCGAGGGGTCAGACTATCCAGGGCCTCTTTCCAGGTGATGTGGCGCTCGGCTTCGGTGATGGTCGAATGAACGATTAGGATGTCTTCGAAATGATGCGAGAATTCAGCTAAAATTTGAGACGTTAAGGCGATTTCCGGCACGAGGACAATAGCGGACTTGCCGTTATTGATTGCACGTTTGGCTATTTCAATATACACTTCCGTCTTGCCTGAACCAGTGACGCCTTGCAGTAAAAAGGTGCCAGGAGTAGCGGTTTCGACGGTGTTTATTGCCTGTTGCTGTTGGGTATTGAATACAATATTTGTTCGGACGCGCGAAGCGTGTGGGGCTGTCTTTGCCCTCGGACGGCGTGTTTTTTGAAGACCGCGGGGAAGGAGTGTCTGCAGGACACTCGCGAGAGGCGTAACGTAGTACTCGGATAGCCACGAGGCAAGGTTGAGGAGTTGAGGAGGAAGCGGGGTTTGCTCGATGACCGAAATGATTGGCTTGGTTGGATAGCTCGGTTGTTTGGTGGTTCGCATAATGACACCCACCATGTGCTTTTTACCCACTTCGATGAGGACGATATGTCCAATAGTGAGTGCTTGTTCTGAGGCATAGGTAAATACGCTACTGCCCGGGCGAACAATTTGGTTGGGGGCTACTTCGTAGTAGTGCATATCTACCAGTATACTGCTAAAATATACATATGTATTTTGAGAATCGCGAACAGGCGGGTCAACTGCTGGCTGTTCAGCTGGTTGAGCAGTATCGCTACGAAAACTGTGCCGTTGTCGCGCTCAGTGACGGAGCTGTTTTGGTTGGTGAACAGATTGCAGCTGCCCTACACTGCGTTTTAATGATGTTGCTGACAGAGGATATTCAGGTGCCTGGCGAAGGTTTAAGCTTTGGTGCAGTCTCGCAAAACGGCGGCTTTACCTACAATGGTATGTTCTCGGCGGGCGAGATTGAAGAGTACGCCGGTGAATTTCACGGCTATCTCGACGAACAAAAACGCGAAGCCTTTCAAAGAATGAATCGCCTGCTTGGTGACGGGGGAATTATAGACAATGATTTACTGCGTGACCATGTGGTTATTTTGGTATCAGACGGGCTTGATAACGGCGCCTCGCTTGATGTGGCGGTTGATTTTATGAAACCAATCCGTATTAAGCGATTGGTCGTCGCAACACCAACCGCCAGCGTGCAGGCGGTTGATCGAATGCATATTTTGGCCGATGAGCTCCATATCTTAGATGTTAAAGACAATTTTATGGGAACCGACCATTATTATAATCAAAATATTATACCGTCTCACGAGGAGACGATTGCCAAAATAAATCAAATTGTCTTGAATTGGCGTTGACCCAATCGGTACAAAACTGTAGAATAAAAAGCAACAGTGTGAGGCAGTCAGCTAAATAAAGGAAATCATGTTAGACGTTTTTATTACATCTCGGGTGCGACGAAAAATTGTAGTGGTCTATGCGAAATATCCTGATTTTCGTACCCATGTTCGCGGCCTGGCTAAACTCATCAAAGAAGACCCAGGTAATATTCAACGTGAATTAAAACGTCTCGAAAAAGTCGGTTTTTTAACGAGCGAAAAGCAAGGCAACACTAAAATCTACGCCACTAATAAACAGTTTGCTATCTTTAAAGAACTTCAAAGTATTGTTATAAAGTCGCAACAGCACGCTGGTCGTCCGAAGCGTTCGCCGTCAGATATCTAAATGTCATTATTTGAGCAGATTCTTGCCGCCCGCGGTTTACCGGCCGATGTGGCGCCCGATTTTCTGTCGCCAGATTATACAAAAAAACATAATCCCTTTTTACTTCCGGACATGGCAAAGGCGGTTGAGCGATTGGTTCAAGCCCATCAAAAACAAGAACACATTACCATTTATGGCGACTATGACATCGACGGATTAACGGCAACAACTCTTCTGATTGATGCGTTTAGGTCATTTGGGTTTAAGTATGTCGATGCGTTTATTCCCAACCGTTTTGTGGAAGGCTAT
This sequence comes from Candidatus Saccharimonadota bacterium, assembly GCA_043737705.1. Lineage (GTDB taxonomy): Bacteria > Patescibacteriota > Saccharimonadia > Saccharimonadales > Saccharimonadaceae > UBA1547. The sequence goes on from JAYTAD010000022.1 coordinate 9,636, forward strand.
GGGCTGACGGTTGATGCCGTGGAACAAATTGTGGCCGGTGGTACGCAACTGATAGTAACGGTTGATTGTGGCAGTTTGAGTCATAAAGAAATTGACCGGTCGAATGAACTAGGCGTCGACGTTATCGTGACCGATCACCATAACGTGAGCGACGTACAACCATCCGCGGTAGCGGTGGTGAATCCAAAAAGAAAGGACCACAGCTACCCGTTTATTGATTTGGCAGGCGTAGGAGTGGCATTTAAGTTGGTTCAGGCTCTACAAACTCGTCTGGAAGGTTTGCCGATTGGTCACGAAAAGTGGTTACTTGATTTGGTAGCACTCGGTACGGTGTGTGACGTCGTCACACTAGTTGATGAAAACCGCACGAATGTTTATTTCGGGTTGAAAGTCCTTGCTAAAACGCGTCGACCTGGTCTCAAGGCATTGATGGCAGTTGCGAAAGTTGAGCCGAGCAGTTTAAATAGTCGATCGCTTGGTTTTGGACTGGGCCCACGGATGAATGCAGCCGGACGGCTCGAGACCGCACGTCATGCTTTGGATATGCTACTAGCGGGTGATAATGAAATTGCCTTTGAAAAAGCCCAGCAACTCGACGCGTTGAATCTAAACAGGCGGTCGGATCAAGCGGTGATTTTGAAAGCAGCTATTTTACAAGCCGAACAATATGATGATAATCCCGTGCTAGTGGTGAGTGGTGCGGACTGGAACCATGGAATTGTCGGCATAGTGGCAGCAAAATTGCTAGAAAAGTACAAAAAACCCACCTATGTGCTTCAGGAGATGGGCAATGTATCGAAGGGCTCAGCCCGTAGTTACGGTGGTTTTAGCGCGGTTGAGGCTATTCGGGCGTCTGATGACATTATTACCAAAGGTGGCGGACACACGCTGGCAGCTGGCGTGACATTACCGACTGAAAACATTTCGGCATTTCGAGTTCGGGTCAATGAATTTTATCGGTCTAAAAACTTATTTGACCAGGCAGCGTTATTGCTTCCGAAGGCAGACGTCGTCATTGCAGATTTTGCAGAAGTGACCGAAAGCCTTATTTCGCAACTTTCTAGCCTCGAGCCATTTGGTAGCGGTAACCCTGAGCCAATCCTAAAAATAGACAATGTCCTCGTAACCAATCAGCGTCGCATGGGGGCTGATAACCAACACGTTAAACTAGAGGTGAAAGATAAGTTAGGAAAAAGGATTCAGGTTTTAGCTTTTGGCGCTCCTAGTCATTTTTTCGCCGAACCAGGTGAGACGGTAACTATACTGTTTCAGCCAACGTTGAACGAATGGCAGGGTCGGCGCAGTGTTGAAGGGCGATTGTTGCACATTGCCAGCGCATAGCTGTTGCACCGATGCTCATTCTCTGTTACAATACACCTCATATGGTACAAGTAACACGTAAAGATGAACGAGAAGCAAACGAGAATATTATTCGTCGTTTTAACCGTAAAGTTTTGCAGAGTGGCGTACTCGCTGAGGCTAAGGCTTCGATGCGATTTGCTAAACCTCTTAGCAAGACCGAGCGACGCGCCAAAGCGATTATTCGTAAAGAACGCAAAGCTGAAAAGCTAAACAAAGCACGTCTAGGACTCCGTTAAAAGTGGCTCTAAAAGAGCAGGTTAATAACGATTTAAAAGCCGCCTTATTGGGCGGTGATCGTTTTACTGGTGAAGTTTTGCGTGGGCTCAAGGCGGCTATTCTTAACGAAGAAGTTTCCCAAAATAAGCGCGACGAAGGCTTGAGCGACGAGGTGATTGAACAGATTGTTGCTCGCGAAGTCAAAAAGCGTAACGAGAGCGCTAGTATCTATGACGGCGCCGAGCGCCCAGAGCTGGCCGACAACGAGCGCGCTGAAGCAAAAGTTTTGGTGGCGTATTTGCCAACACAGCTAACAGAAGATGAGATTGTTTTAGTAGTGACACGGGTCGTTGGCGAGCTTGGGATTAGCGGTCCGAGCGCGATGGGCCAGGTTATTGGCGCAGTCAAAAAAGAACTTGGCAATACTGCCGACGGTGCGACAGTCGCACGACTTGTTAAAAACGCGCTACAATAAAAACAAAAAGGAGCCCGTTATTATGATTATATTCTTTGGTCCCGCCGGTGCTGGTAAAAGTGTCCAGGGGCAAATGTTGGCTGCCCGCCAGGGGTGGCGATGGTTGAGTGCCGGACAGCTACTGCGTGATACTCGCAACATTGAACTGCTGGGCGAAATGCGAGCAGGTAAGTTAATTGCGCCCGAGAAAATTAACGAAATTATGGACGCTGCGCTCAAGCGTGCGACCGATATTAGCCAAGTGATCCTCGATGGCTTCCCTCGAACCCTTATTCAGGCCCAGTGGCTGATTGAAAGTCAGTCATCTCACGGACGACCTATCGGGTTGGTAGTTGTACTGGAAGTTCCTAAGAGCGAGTTGTTGATGCGTCTCGAGGTTCGTGGTCGCGCTGACGATACGCCGGAGGCAATTGGTGAACGTTTTAACACTTATCGACATGAAATGTATCCAATACTGAGCTATTTTACAGAACATAATATCAACATTGTTCACGTTGATGGTACGGGTACTGTTGGACAAGTCCACGACCGCATCATGGAAGAACTGGTTGCATGCAAGCTCGTTTAGGGTTAACTCATACTTTGTCCTCACTACTGAGGACGTGTTTTGACTACAATCTGTCACATTTTTTGTTTCTCAAAGTAGTCACAACTACTTCTCGAACCAACAAAATGAACATCTTGCAGCCAAACCACACCCTCGTAATTAAAGGAAAAGCATGAGTCAACCCTTAAAAACAGCTGCTGAAATCGATGCAATGCGTCAGGGCGGTAAGTTGCTAGCTACTATTTATGATGGCTTAAAAAAGCAAGTTGTTGTTGGTATGAGCGAGCTCGAAATTGATGCTTGGGTAGTCCAAGAGATTAAAGCGTTGGGTGCGACTGCCACTTATAAAACAGCTGAAGTAAATTTTCCGAATGCGATATGTATTTCGACCAACGATGAAATTGTTCACGGCATCCCGACCGATTATCGATTTGAACGAGGCGACATTGCCAGTTTCGATTTGGTGATTACATACAAAGGTATGAAAACCGACAGCGCTTTTAGTATGATTGTTGGCGAAACTCCGACTGGCGCCAAGAAACACTTACTTAACCTGACCGAGAGAAGTTTATATGCGGGAATCGATGCGATTAAGGGCCCAACCTATACGGGAGACATTGGCGCCGCAGTCGAAAAAGTTCTGCGCGAAGGTAAACTCGGAATTATTCGCGAGCTAGTCGGGCATGGTGTCGGACACGAAATGCACCAGGCGCCGGAAGTCCCAAACTGGGGCCAAAAAGGCAAGGGCGTTCTGCTCGTGCCTGGTGATACGATTGCGATTGAGCCAATGGCGACGCTCGGTGGCGAAAGAATCAAAACCGATAGCGACGGCTGGACGATTCGTACGCGCGATGGTAGTTTGGCAGCACATTTCGAGCACACTGTCCTGGTGACTGAAGACGGCGTCGAGATTCTCACCCAGCTTTAAGATGATATAGTTTGCAACTTCTTGCATTAGCGATATACTAAGTACCATGCAAGAAAACTCTCGATACGCTGTCGGTATTGACATCGGTACAACAACGGTACGCTGCGTCGTGGCACATATAGATGGAACGACAGGTTCACCGACAATTGTGGGCGTCGGTAGTGCCCCAAATAGTGGCATGCGTAAAGGAACGGTCGTCAACCTCAGCGGTCCCGCGCAGGCAATTGACGATGCGCTCGGTGAAGCTGAACGTATGAGTGGCTACCAGGTGAACGAGGCAACCATCAGTATTAACGGCACTCACATTTTAAGTACTCACGCTGACGGAATGATAGCAGTCGGCGCGGCTGATCACGAGATTACTCACGAGGATTTATCCCGGATTGAAGAAGTGGCCACGCTTGGTAAAGTACCCGCTAACCGGGAAATATTAGATGTTGTGCCACACGCCTATAAACTTGACGGACAGGACAATATCAAAGATCCACTTGGTATGACTGGTACGCGCCTCGAAATTGACGCTCACGTTGTATCAGCGCTCGCACCTCACCTGACTAATCTGCAAAAGGCGGCTGACTCGGCTAAAGTATTACCCCATTCGATTATTGTGGCGGGTGTCGCCGCGGCTCGGGCCGTTCTAAGTGAACAACAGCTTGAAAACGGTGTCGCATTGATCGATATTGGCGGAGCGACGACGAACATTGCAATTTACGAAGAAGGGGATTTGCAGTACGCGGCGGTTCTTCCCGTGGGCGGTATTAATATTACCAATGACCTGGCTATCGGATTAAAGACCGATCCAGAGATTGCCGAAAAACTAAAAATTGAGCACGCGTCTGCGCAACTGCGAGGCACAACTTCCGGTGTTAGTTTGAAATATGAAGGAGAAATCTACACTTTTCAAACAAGTGATATTGACGAAATAGTCGAGGCGCGGCTGGAAGAGATATTTGAAGCAATTCAAAATGAGTTGAAAAAAGCACGCCGAGCCGGTAAGCTTCCGGGCGGTATCGTTTTGACCGGAGGAACGGCTCAACTGAAGGGTATTGTCGACTATGCCAAAGAATCTTTAGGACTAGCCGCTCGCATCGGTAAGACTTCAGGTTACGGCGGAGTGGCTGATAACATTGAAAAACCACAGTTTGCGACTGCCGTCGGGCTGATGCTACTCGATTCTGATAAAAATAGCCCTCAATACGGTAGCAAAAAAAAGTCAGGTAGTTCGCTAATAGATGTGGGCGGGGTTGTGGCTAAGTTCTTGTCACGCTTCAAGGCGTAGCCATTTTTTACAAGCAAGTGGTATACTAATTAAAGAATACGAATACTATGGAGATAACAGATACATGCCTGAAGTAAAACCAAGCGATATACAAACGTTTGCCAGCATTAAAGTAGTCGGTGTCGGTGGCGCGGGCGGCTCAGCCGTTAACCGCATGAAAGATGCTGGCCTCACTGGCGTGCAATTTATTGCCATGAACACCGATGCCCAAGCGTTGCACAATAGCAGAGCCGACGTTAATCTTCATCTGGGACATACCACAACTGGTGGCCTTGGTGCCGGGGCTGATCCTGCCACAGGTGAGGCTGCTGCCAATGAATCACGTGATGAAATTCGTGAAGTACTCACCGGAGCGGACATGGTATTTGTAACTCTTGGTGCCGGTGGTGGTACGGGAAGTGGTGCTGGTCATATCGTGGCTGAAATCGCTCGAGAACTAGGCATCCTCGTCGTTGGTGTTGCTACTAAGCCATTTAGCTTTGAAGGCGAAAAGCGTCGTCAAAATGCGGAATGGGCAATTGCCCAACTTGGTCGGCAAGTTGATACGCTGATTACTATTCCCAACGATCGTTTATTGCAAACAATCGACCGCCGTACACCGCTGCTCGAGACGTTCAAGATTGCTGACGACGTACTTCGTCAAGGGGTTCAGGGAATCTCTGAGCTTATTACTGAACACGGACTGATTAATCTCGACTTTGCAGACGTCAAGGCGATTATGAGCAACGCTGGCTCAGCACTGATGGGCATTGGTCGCGCAAGCGGTGACAATCGTGCTGCTCAGGCTGCTCAGCAGGCCATTGAGTCGCCACTTATCGAAGTTTCGATTGATGGGGCAAAGGGTGTCTTGTTCAACGTCACTGGCGGTTACGACATGAGCATGAGTGAAATTCAAGAAGCAGCCGAGATTATTACCAGCGCTGTCTCTCCTGACGCGAATATTATCTTCGGCGCAACCTTAAAGCCCGATCTTGAAGATGAGTTGATTATTACGGTGATTGCAACAGGTTTTGATTCGGCATACTTCCACCAAAAAACAGATACGGCCGAAGTAGTTGTGCCTGAAAGCACCCGTCTGTCAGATGATGCAGTTGATGCGATTGACCTTAACCTTGACCACAGAGACGCCGCCGCTGCATTTTCGGAAGAGACAACTCATGATATCTGGAATCAACCTAATGAAAACGAAGAAGAATCTGATACACCTGCTTTTCTTCGCCGTCGCAAGAAAAATAAGACTTCAAACGACAAGGAAGCTTAGACTAAAATGACGCAAAATAATATCGGTGATAGTAGGGTCATCGAGTCTCGCGAGGTCGGGGACGGAGTGACGATTCGTCGGCGCCGAGAATCTCCAGACGGCACCCGTTTTACGACTTATGAGCGGATTGAAAAGCCTAATCTTGCGATTATAAAAAAAGATGGTTCACGCGAGCTATTCGACCGAGAAAAATTAGCAAATGCCATCAAACGATCAGTCGGGAAGTTTTTTGCGTCTGAGGTTGAGGTTGAAGAAATGATCTCGGACATAGAGGCCGGACTCTACGCTATTGGTGAAAACGAAATTACCTCCAAGCAAGTCGGCGACAAAGTCCTTGACGAACTTGCGATGCGTAATGAAGTTGCCTATGTTCGTTTTGCTAGTGTCTACCACGAATTTAAAACGCTCAATGATTTTGTGAAGATTCTCGAAGATCGACGTCACCAAAAGTTGGAAAGCTAGGCTTTTTATGAAAGTCGTTATCGTTTACAAGAACGAAAGCGACCACGCCCGTGCTGTCCTTGATTTTTTACGCGATTTTGAACGACAAACAACTCACGTCTTAGAGACAATCGACCCAGAGACTATCAATGGGGAGCAATTTTGCCGCGCCTACGATATTGTGCAATATCCTACAGTGGTCGCTCTGTCGGACGATAGCATCATGCAAACTATGTGGCGCGGATTGCCACTCCCAACAATAAGCGAGGTTAGTTATTATGTTCAGTAAACTAAAAGTGTACTTTACGCATGAAGATAAAGCAGTACGTGATAATCGTTGGATTTTTGCAAGTATGCTGGTTGGGGCAATACTGAGTCTTATTGCATCCTTTGTTCTGTCGGTTGAAGCGGTTGAACTTGCCGGGAATCCAAACGCAGTGTTGACTTGTAGCATTAACGCAGTCGTCAATTGTGCGACTGTCGCTAGCCATCCCTCGGCTAGTTTATTTGGATTTCCGAACAGTTTCCTAGGGTTACTTGCCGAACCGGTCGTTATTACAGTCGCTATTGCTGGCTTATCCGGAGTAAAGTTTCCGCGCAAGTTTATGTTTGTGGCTCAAATATGTTATGCACTAGGGTTTGTATTTGCGTATTACTTACTGTACATGAGTATGTTTGTTATTCAGGCATTGTGTCCATGGTGCTTACTCGTGACGCTATCGACGACTTTCGTCTTTTTCTCGATGACTCGTTACAATATCCGCGAGAACAACTTGTATTTGTCGGCTAGGCTCGCAAAACGAGCAAAAGCATTTATAAAAAAAGATTACGATAAGTTTTGCCTAGCTATACTTGTCGTGGCCGTCGTGGCTGGAATTATTCTAAAATACGGCAGCGACTTGTTTGCGTAGACTACAAGCCGAAAAATTTTCTTCTAGAGTTGCTAACAACGACGAATCACGGTAAGATTATAGGTGAAACATTCCTGCCGTGCAGGATGAGCGGTTATCAGCCGCAAATGTTTTTCGGAAGAAATCAGCAGTGAAAGTAGAACCGAACGAAAATCGACTCGTTAGATCGAACAACTAAGCGCTAAGAAGAATCTCTTTTTAGAAACTGGATGGTACCGTCCGCGTATGCGGATTCCAGTGACTAAATAGGGATTTTTTTGTTTTTTCAGAAAGGAAACAAGATGAAGTTTAAAGCCAATACTCGCCGACGTGCCGTTGACTACGAAAAAGATATTGTAGTCAGGTGGAAAAAGAATAAGACGTTCGAAAAATCGATTGAGCAACGCTCCAAGGACAACGCCTACGTCTTTTATGACGGTCCTCCGTTTATCACCGGTGTTCCTCATCATGGAACGCTACTTTCGAGTATTGTTAAAGATGCCGTACCGCGTTACCAGACGATGAAAGGCAAGCGGGTGGAACGCGTCTGGGGATGGGACTGTCACGGGCTTCCGGCTGAGGTTTATACCGAAAAAAAGCTTGGGCTTAAAGGCAAGCAGGACGTTTTGGATTACGGCCTCGAAAAGTATATCATTGCTGCTCGTGAAAATATGGTGCAGACCAGCTCACTGTGGGAAGATACGGTAGACCGGATAGGTCGCTGGGTTGATTTCAAGGGTTCTTACAAGACGATGGATAACGACTATATGGAATCTGTATGGTGGGCCTTCAAAGAGCTCTATGAAAAAGGTAAGATTTACGAAGGCGAAAAGGTCCTTATGTATTGCACGCAGGATGCAACACCGCTAAGCAAAGCCGAAGTTACGATGGATAGCGGCGCCTATCAGGACGTGACCGACCCAAGCGTTTATGTGAAATTCAAACTATTGGGTAGTGACAATACTTATTTGTTAGCCTGGACAACAACTCCCTGGACTTTACCGGCAAATACCGCCGTTGCAGTAAATAAAAATGAAGATTATACCCAAGTTGAAGTAGGTGGGCAAACGCTTATTATTGCTACGGACTTGCTTGATAAAGTATTGACGGATGAGAAACATCAGATTTTACCCTATGCGGTGAATCGTACTTTTAAAGGTAAAGAGTTGGTCGGTCAGTTTTACGAACCGCTTTTCGAAGATCGTGGCAAAAATGCCCATCAGATTTGGCATGCAGATTATGTCGGCGTAGAGGATGGTACGGGTATAGTGCACCTGGCCCCTGCTTATGGTGAAGAAGACTTTGTGCTTGCGCAGGCTTACGGTGTGCCGGTTGTGCATACTATCGATGAAACGGGTTACTTCACCGAAGGCGAATGGAAGGGTGAGTACGTGTGGGATAGTAACAAACCTATAGCAAAAACTTTGCATGAGCGTGGGATTGTCTGGAAAATCGATTACATCCTCCACAGTTATCCGCATTGTCACCGCTGTGGAACAAAACTTATGTACCGCGCTCATCCCAGCTGGTTTATGGACATCGACGGTCAGCGTGAGAAAATGCTCGTTGAAAATACAGAAAGTATCACCTGGTTTCCGCAACACATAAAGCACGGACGGTTTGAAAAGACGGTTCAAACTGCGCCGGACTGGAATTTATCACGCGATCGTTTTTGGGCGACTGCCATGCCAATATGGGAGGGCAAAGCGAGCGATGGCACGACGGTACGTAAGGTCATCGGTAGTTATGACGAGCTAGAGCAGCTATCCGGCAAACGCCTCGATGATTATCACCGTCCGTGGGTTGATGATATTACCTTTGTCATCGACGGAGTGACGTACACTCGTATCGACAAGGTGATGGACAGCTGGTTTGAGGCGGGGAGCATGCCGTTTGCCCAATTCCATTATCCTTTCGAAAATGTCCAGAAGTTTGAAGCTAATTTCCCTGGCGATTTCATTGTTGAATATGTCGGACAGGTTCGGGCCTGGTTCTATTATGTCCACGCTATCAGTGTCGGACTGTTTGGCAAAAACGCTTTCAAAAATGTAATTGTAACTGGTACTATTTCCGGCAATGATGGACGTAAGATGAGTAAAAGCTTGGGTAATTTTACCAATCCTAACATCTTGATGGACCAATTTTCAGCTGACAGCCTACGCTTTTTAATGTTACAATCTCCTGCCCTCAGTGGCGAAGATTTTGCCTTGCACGATAAAGACGTGGGTGACGTTGCTCGTAAGTTGACTATGGTTTGGAATATGTACGACTTTTTTACTATGTATGCCGAAGTCGACGGTTGGGAATTTAAGGGCGATTTGTCTGATCCGACTGAGCAACTTGAAAATCCGCTTGACCAGTGGATTGTCAGCCGCATGCATCAACTAACCGGTGACGTCGAAAAACACATGGATGCCTATGATATTCCAAATGCCCTCAAACCAATTTTGCCATTCATTGAAGACGCCAGTAACTGGTATGTTCGACGCAGCCGTCGTCGTTTCTGGAAGTCAGGCGATGATACTGATAAAAATAATGCCTACAGAACACTACACTACGTACTTGTTCAACTATCCCAGGTATTGGCACCATTTACCCCGTTCTTGGCCGAAGAACTGTACCAGAAATTAACAGGCGGGGAGAGCGTTCACTTAATTGATTGGCCAAAGGCCGGACACATTAATGAACTTATTGTTCAGGATATGGAAACGGTTCGGGACTACGTCAATCAAGCCTTAAGTATTCGCGCCAAAGAACGTCTTAAGATTCGCCAGCCTTTGGCGAGCGTGACCGTTCCAACACTTGGGAAGTTTGTAAATTTTGGTGATATCTTGACCGAAGAGCTGAATGTAAAAACGGTACTTCAGGGTGACGAGCTGGCGCTTAATCTAGCAATTACGCCAGAACTGAAGCGCGAAGGATTGTCACGCGAGATTATCCGTCACGTTCAAAGTGCCCGCAAGCAGGCAGGGCTAAATGTGGACGATAGGATTGCGCTCAGTCTCGTGACCGATAATGACGAACTTCAAGCGGCTATCGACGAACATACTGCCGCTATCACTGTTGAGACATTGGCCAGAACGCTTTCGACCGAAACCTACGGCTACCAAGTGACAGTAACGGTTGGAGATATAGAGCTGGCGCTTTCGTTGCAAAAAGCCTGACAGCTCACCTCTGTACCACTATTCGGCAATAGGAGTTTGGTAGTATAATTAGAGGGCAACAACCTAATAGCATGAGGAGGTAGTCAAATGGCTGATAGAACTGAACAAGTTACCGAACAAATTAGTGAACAACCGGAAGACCGTGGGGGTCAGCGCGTTGTTACTCGTGAGGTAAATTATGATGACCGCGACGAACATGTTAATCGTGGCGTACGTGTGGTTTGGTTTATAACCGCTCTTGTTGTGACACTTCTGTTAATGCGAGTCGTGTTGGCACTTTTGGGCGCCAATCTCGACAATCAATTTGCCAACTTTATCTATGTTCTCACTGACCCGTTTGTGGCTGGGTTTAGAGGACTGCTTCAGGTCAGTCAATTTCAAGCTGGGGTATCACGCCTCGAGATAGAAACTCTGGTTGCGGCACTTGTGTATACGCTGATCGGTTGGGGTATTGCTTCGGCAGTTCAGTTGCTTAGCAGGAAAGCGTAAACTGCCGCGTCAAGCAACGACTTAAGGGCAAGGTAATTGACAAAACATAACGTTTGTGCTAATATAAGATTAGTAACACTAAACACAAACATATGTCATTACTCAATTACCTCCAGTTTCAGCCGATTGACCCCTTATCTGACAGGGATGAGATTTCTGTCGCACATCAACAACGACACGATATCGATCTTGATGAACAGCTTGATGAAGTCAGTCTCGAGTCGTTTTGGAATCATGTCGTCGACGATATCCACGAAGATCCTGAATGGTTTACTTTTTCTGATGATTAGAAAAGTGCGAAAGTCCTATACACTTAGTATATGAATTTAACGGACCTCGAATTCGATCAACTAATTAGTCGCGCGATGGACGAACTTCCCCAGAAATATATTAAAGGTCTGAATAACGTTGTGATTGTCTATGCCGACGACCCTGACGAGCACCAGCGTGCCAAGTCTCACCTTGGCGAGGGGAGTATTTTACTTGGTTTGTACGAAGGTATACCGCTGACTAAGCGCGGGTCAGGCTATACGTTTGTGTTACCTGATAAGATTACGTTATTTAAGAATCCTATATTGGCAGTCGTCCAGACCGAATCGGAGCTTTTTGAACAAATCAAACGGACACTTTGGCACGAGATTGCGCATTATTACGGGCTTGATCACGACCGAATTGATTATCTACAGAGGAGTTAGGCTTCTTTTTTCCGGCGGGTCCTGTCGTTCGGTTTACCTCTAGAATTTTTATCGAATACGCTAAACAATTCTGAGGTGGCCCCACCGAACGCCACCCGCGACACCTAGTCTTGCACTCAACCCCCGTATCTGTTACAATTAGCAACTGATTAGTTAAACATTAAAGGAACAATATGACAAAAGCAGTCGTTAAGATCGGTGGCAAACAATTTATTGTCGCCGAAAAAGAGACCCTACTGGTGGACCTCCTCCAGGAAGG
>JAYTAD010000023.1:0-12120 GCA_043737705.1 Candidatus Saccharimonadota bacterium
TGATGTCGGCGCAAAGACAACTGGCGATGCGCTGATATTGCCGGGCACCGTTCGCTCGGTGGTGGATAACTTACCTTTGCCGCAACTACCAGGTTTGTATACATACATCTATACAATCGGGCTCGGCGATACGCCCGCTACGACCCAAACGCGCTTGGTAATGTACTTACCACCAGTTGCGATTGTCGCGGGGATTCTGATGACAATATTGCTGGGCTCTTTATTTGCGCGCAGACAATCAAATAAAAACTAGTTAGTTTGAGGAACGGCCGTATAAATTACAGTCGCTACGTAGTTACCGGCTGGTTTTGCCAAATCGAGTTTCATACCGTACGTCAGGGTTGTCGCATCACCGCTTGATGCTGGGACGGTAATTGAGCGAATGAGAGTATCGACAAGCGTTAAACCGACAAAATTGCTCGAAGCATCGGTGTTATAGCCCCAGGTATTGGCTGCAAGAGCCGCCGGCGACCCATTTGCCGAAGCAGGCAGCAACGCTCCGAGGTTATTCATGTTGGTATTAGTGAGCGCACGGACATAAAGTTTGTAACCCATAACATCGGTTGATGTGACCGTGACGATACTCGTACCAGTAGCAAGGACGCCACTGGTGGTTGGAGTAATAGAAATGCTGACATTGCCACTGGTGGCAATAGACAAGGCCGTTTGACTACCATAAGGTACGTTTGCACCGTAGACACCTTTACCGTATGGCGAAGCGAAACTAATGGGGGGTATGATAACACTGAAAATAAGTGTCAAAATGATAACCAAAATCCATGTTGTTTTATTCACGCTTATGGTATTATATCATTATAGTCAAAACAAAATAAGCATACTCTATATAAAAACAAAAGGATAAACACTAATATGTCAGAGACGAAAAACCTATTTCTAAAGCGAGTTGTGTATGGATTTTCGGTCGTGGCTCTTTTGCTGGCGTATTTTCCAGCCGTTGCCTCGGCAGCTCAAATGACCGCCCGCAAAGTCACCATCGGCAGCTCGGCGGCCAGCGCCAGTACGACTTATGCTTTTAACTTTACCGTGCCGTCAGCTACGGTCATAAAATCAGCCGGTTTTGCCGCTTGTACGACCGCTAGTGGTGCTTGTACGCCAGCACCTGGCTTTTCGGCCAGCTCCTCGACTTTGACGAGTCAACCAACCAACCTGGGTGACGCCGCTGGCTGGACGGTGAATGTTGCCACCCCTGGTGAACTGCGCCTAACTAAATCGGGCAACGTGGCGGCACCAACTGGTGCCCAAACCGTCAGTTTTTCGAGCGCGGTTAACCCCAGCGCTACCAACTCGACATTCTTTCTGCGTATGACGACTTACTCTGATGCCGCCTGGACAACATCTATCGATACCGGTACCGTCGCCGCCTCCACGGCTGGTCAAATTACCGTCACGGCCAGTGTTGACGAAACCTTGACATTCACGCTCGCGACCGCCACCGTTGCACTTGGCACGCTAACCAACGGTGCAACCGGCTCGGGGACATCATCGATGACGGCCGCCACTAACGGCGGGACGGGCTATTCAATTACCGTGGCTGGCACGACATTGACGTCAGGCGGTAACACTATCGCAGCGCTCGCTGCCCCAACGGTGTCAACTATTAATACGAATCAGTTTGGTTTGAATTTAATGCTCAACACCACGCCTGCAGTTGGTACGGGCGCTACTGGTACCGGATCGGGTACGGCGTCTGCCGGTTATAATACGGCCAACTCGTACAAGTTCGTTTCTGGCGATACAGTTGCTTCGGCCTCGCTACCGACTAACAGTAACGTCTTTACGACAAGTTACATCGCTAACATTAGTGGAGCAACTGCTGCTGGTGCTTATTCAACCGTTATGAACTATGTTGCGACTGCAAATTTCTAGTCTATCACCTCGACGATTCATCGGCCTTAGCTTGTTCGTAACGCTCGTTTTGGGTCTGATTACTACATCCGGTGCTGCAACGGCGCAAAGCTCTGACGCCAACGCTGCTCAAGGACTTCAGATAAGCCCCGCTTCGGTTGAGCTCAACGCCGAGAAGGGCAAAACCTACACGCTTAAAATAAAAATACTCAATGTTACCGGTAGTGATCTGGTGTATGCCTCCTCATCACATGATTTTGGTGCGCAGAACGAGACAGGCTCACCGCGAATTCTCACTGACGGTAGTCTTCCGGCCAGCGCGTCGGTTAGAAGTTGGATTAGTTCAATCAATCAGTTCACGCTCCGTGGTCACGAGTCTCGCGATTTGAATGTCACGGTGACGATTCCCAGTAACGCCGAGCCGGGTGGTCACTACGGTATCTTGAGTCTTTCGGGTAGGGCGCCTGAGATGAATAATCCTGGCGTCGGCCTCACTGCGAGCACTGGACTTTTGATTTTGATTAGGGTTGACGGCCCAATTAACGAAAAGGTGTCGTTGGCATCATTTGCAACCGAAAAAAACGGCCAACACCAGTCGTTTTTCGAGACCAGCCCAATTAACTTTGTCACCCGTCTTAAAAATGAAGGCAACGTCCATGTGAAGCCAGCCGGCACGATTACCATCCATGATATGTTTGGCGGTTTGGTTGCCTCGCTCCCCGTCAACGAGAAGCTAGGAAATGTCTTGCCGGGCAGTATCCGACGTTTTGAGGCAGAACTTAGTAAGGACTGGATGATTGGCCGTTACAGTGCCGACTTGACGTTGGGTTACGGGACGACTGGACAGGCCATTACGAACACTATCGGTTTTTGGGTAATACCGTACAAACTCATACTAGGAGGACTGCTGGTTCTCTCGACTGTTGTCTTTATCTTTTCGCGCATGATTAAGGTGTATAATAGGCGTATAATCGCAAAGTCAAAACATGAAAACACAACCAAAAATAAAAAACACAACAATAAGAAAAACTAGCAAACGATCTAGTCCATGTTCACCAGCGGTGGTTATAATTCACGCAAAACACCCGTTATTGCGCCATTTTAGGCTGGTTGAACATAAACATACTGGAAAACTTATTCGCCATCGGCATAGCTCGCATCTGACGCTTGTCTGCCTGCTGCTACTCGTTGGAATATTTATGTACGTGAGTGCTGGTTTTGCGCGGGTTCAAGCCGAACAGTCTGGCACAGTATCTATTGGCGTTATTGTAAACGGGCCTGCACCAACTGTTGGGGCGACTATCACCTCACCGGAAAGTGGAACGAGTGTGACCGACCAGTACAGTACTAAAGTGCTAGGTACATGCGCGCCGGGGACATTCGTTGTCGTGCAAAACAATAATCAACTGGTTGGTTCGACCGTATGCACAGCCGCTGGCATATTTACAATGAATGTCCAGTTGCAGTTGGGAGCAAATGTATTGAGCGCATTAAATTATGACAACCTCAATCAACCCGGTCCCATTACCTCACTCGTTAACATAACTGTAATTACGACAAGTAGTGTGATGCAGCTGCTGCAACCACGAAGTTTGACTTTGCCTGTTGTGTTGCCATCTAATCCGTCTATTATTCCCGGTATTACTCTGGGAGCGCCAGATTGCGATACGAAAGATTACCAATCCCTACCAACTGGAGGTGTGCACCAAGTTGCAATTTTTTGCGTGCCTCGATTTGTCCAGGTAAGTACGCAATATACATTAGGCTTCCTGGTTTGGGGGGGAGCGTCACCATACGCAGCAGAGGTTTATTTAGGCGATGGTGCTGATGATTTGCTACTGAGTATCGCTAACCCAGGCGCAAAAACAATTAAATTCAGCTATGAAAAGGCTGGTATTTACACTATTACCGTTAATACTACAGATAGAAATGGAAAAAAAGCGACTACTCAGACTGCCGTCCAGGTGAGTGGCGAGACTAAAGCGCCATTGGCGGTGCTCACTGGTAGTATTTTGAATACATCATGGTTCAAGACACCGGTGCCGCTTTATTTAATAGCAGTTGCCATTACGCTGGGCTTTTGGGGAGGTGATATTTTTGATCGTAACTTTGGAGCCAGCAAATATCGCCGACCACGTAAAACCGCCTAGTGTTGTCTGGCCTGTTAGGCTGAAGCACGCTTAGTTTGCTACAATGACTATTATGGAAAACCTCGAACAGCTGATTGCCAATTACCAGCCGACCAAGCAGACGTCCGATTTGGTGTCTCGTATGAAAATTGTTTTATTTGTGGGTATTTCCGGGGCTGGCAAAGACACTATAAAAAGTCAGCTTCTAAAAACTTCGAACTACCTTGATTTGATTACCTGCACGACTCGCGCACCCCGTGTCAATAACGGCGTGCCCGAAGTTGAGGGCGTCGAGTACTATTTTATCGATAAGCCAACAGCTATAGACATGATTAAGTCTGGCCAATATGCCGAGGTAAGTCTGGTTCACGGGGAAATTAATGGTTCGAGTATCGGTGAGCTACGGCGTTTGATTGCCTTGGATAAAATCGCCTTGGCCGACATCGACGTCCAGGGTTTGGTAAAGTATAAAAAGTTAAGTGAGTCGATTATATCGATATTTATTTTGCCACCCGACTACACGACATGGCTGCAGCGTTTAAAAAGCCGTTACACTACGCCCGAAGCTTTTGAGGCCGAGTGGCCCAAGCGTCGCGCCAGTGCCATCCGCGAACTGACCCAGGCCCTCGCTGTTTCGTATTACCATTTCGTCATAAACGACGAAATCGACAGGGCGGTGCGTATTGTCGACGAAATCGCTCAAAGAGATGAATTTTTTCATCGCAAAGACGATGAAGCGCGCCTTCGTGCCCAGGATTTATTGTCCGCAATTCAAATTACTACTTAGCACTCACTTGCTATGAGTGCTAAGCTGCGTTAAAATAAACCTATGACAGAACGTCAAATGCAAATCCTTGCAGCTATTATTGAACAACATGCCGAGATTGCCGCACCGGTTGGCAGCGTGATGCTCGCCAAGCTGTTTGGCGTGTCGAGCGCGACCGTTCGAAGCGAGATGGCACGCCTAGAAGAGATGGGTCTGATTGCCCAGCCGCACACCAGTGCCGGGCGCGTTCCAACAGACGCCGGTTATCGTTTTTATGTCAACACGCTCACAGAAGCACACGACAATGAGCCCGTGCATTCACTGCCCGATCGCAGCGCGAGAGCGATTGAGGCACGGGTAGGCACCCAGACAAACAGAGCCGATAGGGCAATTCGTAGCGCTGTCGATAGTCTGGTGGATTTGACACATAACCTAGGACTGGCCACAATCGGTGACGAGCTATATCTAAGTGGGATTGGTAATTTATTTTCACAACCAGAGTTTGCTCAGGGTAATCATGCTCAAGAGGTAGCACGGCTGCTGGACAACCTGGAGCCGTGGTTACGAGAAGCTGCACCAAATGAACCACTGAATGTCTATATCGGTGCAGAAAATCCGATTGGCAAGACAAGTGGTGCCAGCCTCATTATTAGTCGGTTTCGTTCACCGTATAGCGACCGTAGTTACATCGGCGTGCTTGGTTCGACTCGCCAAAGCTATGCCAAGGTTATGCGCCTCGTTCGCCACGCCGGCGCCATGCTAGAAGAGGTATTATAATATGACCGATAAAGCGAAAAAAACCAAAAAACAACTTGAATTTGACCAAAAATTGAGCGAATTAACTGCTGATTTGCAGCGGACGCACGCTGATTTTGAAAATTACCGCAAACGTGCTGAAGCCGACAAAATTTCGGCTCGCCAGGCTGGTAAGGCCAGTGCAATTTTAAAGCTCCTTCCCGTTATCGATAACATTGAGCGCTCTATCGCCTATACTCCAGACGAGCTAAAAGATAACACGTGGGTTCAAGGTGTAGCGGGCCTGGTCAAAAACTTGGAAAAGTCACTTGAATCTTTGGATATCAGGCGTATTGAAGCCAAAATCGGTACACCGTTTGACCCTGAACTGCACGAAGCAATCCAATTTGACGAAGACGCTGTCGGTGAACAGGAAGTAATCGCCGAAGAGCTGCAGGCGGGCTATCTGCTCAACCAGCAACCAATCCGTCACGCCATGGTGCGCGTCACTCGTCAATAGTTAGCCTAAGCGACACAAATAGCCTCTGGATGGTTATGCTTTTAAGGTATACTGATAGTAAAGTAGCCGGTCAATAATTAAGGATGGGAAGACTCATGGCAGTAGAATCGCTAACACTTGTCGCAAACCCAGGTAGCGCCAGTCACAAATACGCCTTGTTCGCAGGTAAGTATGAATGGGCACGCGTCCATTTTGAATTTATAAATGGCGGTATCGTCGGTACGATTGAACATGCCGGCGAGCAGCAATCGGTCGAGTACGACGATGTTGATATGGGTAGTGTCGCTCACTACATCTTGCCACTCCTACGTCAATACAAGGTTATTAGCGACACGGATAAGGTAGCGCTTATTGGTATTCGTCTGGTAGCACCGGGGCAGCGCTTTACGCAGGATGGGTTAGTCACCACCGAGACAGAAACTGCGCTAGCGGCCGTACAGCAGACAGCCCCGCTACATGTTACGACGGTTCTATCGGAATTGAAACATCTAAGAACATATTTTCCAGACGTTCCCATTGTTGCTATCTCTGATAGTGCCTTCCACACCTCAAAACTCCCATGGGCTTCGTATTATGGCATTGACGTTGAATTGGCAGATAAATTCGGTATTAAGCGCTATGGCTACCAAGGTATATCGGTTGAGTCCGTCGTCCAGTCCTTGGAAAAGTATAATCTTCTTTCTCCGCGTACGATTGTCTGTCACCTCGGCAGCGGAAGTAGTGTTACTGCTGTCGCTAACGGCAAAAGTGTTGATACAACGATGGGCTATTCACCACTCGAAGGAGTCATGATGGCCTCGCGTAGCGGCACTGTTGACGTGTCGGCCGCCCTGTCTATCAAGAGAGAGCTGCAATTAACCGATGATGAACTCGAGCAGTATCTTAATAAAAAGAGCGGTCTATTAGGTGTCAGCGGTAGTTCTGATGATATTCGGCAATTATTAGTCAGCGAAGAACAGGGCGACGAGCGAGCTGGGCTTGCCTTGAAGCTATTTGTGTACCGCGTCCAACAAGCAATTGGCCAGATGGCGGCGAGTTTGGAAGGCACCGATTGCCTAGTATTTACCGCTACGATTGGCGAACGCTCAAGTGTGATTAGGGACCGTATTCTTGATGGCCTCGGCTATTTAGGTTTTATTCACGACAAAACAATCAATACGCAAACATTCGAGCCATCCGAGGCAGCCAACCTCGGCAGTTCATCGAGCAAACCAATCTTGGTTGTTTCGACCGATGAGGCAGCAGAGATTGCTCGCCGGACCGAACGATACATGCAAGATAGCACAGCGTAAAGATTATATCCAAATTAGCACTCTTGACACGAGAGTGCTAATTTATTTATAATGAACATATTGGCAATCTAGGTACTAGAGTGCTAAAATTATAAGCATAGACATGAAATTGATATAAATTCGCTGTAGGGCGAAAGGAGATATAAGAATATGGGAAAAATCATTGGAATTGACCTTGGAACCACCAACAGCGCCTTTGCTTACATGGTCGCCGGTAAGCCAGAAGTTATCGCCAACGCCGAAGGTAATCGTACGACACCTTCGGTTGTCGCGATTAATAAAAATGGTGAACGTCTGGTAGGACAGGTGGCCCAACGTCAACGGGTTACGAACGCTACCAATACTATCTATGGTGTAAAGCGTCTGATTGGACGTAAGTTTAGCGACAAAGAAGTTCAAGCCGACCATGATATTATGCCGTACGAAATCAGCAAAAAAGGCGATGGCGTATCGATTAAACTTGGTGATAAAGAATATTCACCAGAAGAAGTCTCGGCGATGATTCTCTCAAAAATCAAAGCTGATGCCGAAGCTTTTCTGGGCGACAAGGTAACCGAAGCAGTGATTACTGTTCCGGCCTACTTTAACGATGCCCAGCGCCAGGCAACCAAAGACGCCGGCAAGATTGCTGGTCTTGAGGTGCGTCGTATTATTAACGAGCCAACAGCCGCCGCCCTGGCCTATGGTCTTGATAGTAAAAAAGATGAAAAAATTGTAGTTTTTGACCTTGGTGGAGGTACGTTTGACGTGTCTGTCCTGGAACTAGGCGACGGCGTCTTTGAAGTTAAGTCAACTCATGGTGATACACACCTTGGTGGCGAAGATTTTGACAATCGTATCGTTAATCATTTCCTCGAAGTCTTCAAAAATAACGAAGGTATCGACCTGAAGAGTGACAAAGCAGCTATGCAGCGTCTGAAGGACGAGGCCGAAAAAGCTAAAAAAGAACTTTCATCAACAAACGAGACTGTTATTAACTTGCCGTTTCTTACCGCTGACGCAGAAGGTCCAAAACACTTCGAATACAAGCTAACACGTAGCAAGCTTGAAGAATTAGTCAAAGATTTGATTGATCGTTTAAGTGATCCTGTCGAAAAAGCCATTAAAGACGCCGGTCTTAAGCCTGGCGATATTGACGAGATTGTTCTTGTGGGTGGTATGACTCGTATGCCAATTGTCGTCGAAAAAGTTAAAGCTATCTTTGGTAAAGACCCACTAAAAGGCGTTAACCCTGACGAAGTTGTGGCCATTGGTGCTGCAATTCAAGGTGGTGTTTTGGCGGGTGATGTTAAAGACGTACTGCTTCTTGACGTCACGCCACTGTCGCTCGGAATTGAAACAATGGGTGGTGTTGCTACCAAAGTCATCGACCGTAATACGACCGTGCCGACCAGCAAATCAGAAACATTTAGTACCGCCGCCGATAGTCAGCCACAAGTTGAAATCCACGTCACCCAAGGCGAGCGTGAACTCGCGGCCGATAACAAGTCTCTTGGCCGCTTTACGCTTGACGGTATCGCGCCCGCTCCTCGCGGTGTCCCGCAAATTGAAGTAACTTTTAATATTGATGCCAACGGTATCCTGAACGTGACGGCCAAAGATAAGGGAACGGGCAAAGAACAGAGCATTACTATCTCAGATAGCGGTAACTTATCAAAAGAAGATATCGAAAAAGCCGCTAAAGATGCCGAGACTCATGCCGAAGATGATAAGAAAAAACGCGAGGCAATCGATGCTCGCAATGGCCTAGAAAGTGCCATCTACCAAGCAGAAAAAATGCCTGATGAATACAAAGATAAAATTAGCGATGAAGACAAAAAAGTTATCGCTGACGCTATCGAAGAGGCTAAAAAACACAAGGATAGCGAAGATAAAGAGGAGCTAACTGCAGCCGCCAAAGCCCTTAGCGATGCTATCATGCCGATTGGTGCCAAGCTGTACGAGGCTGCATCTACACAAGAAACCCCATCAGACGAAGGTGACACCAAAAAGGGTGACGAGCCGGTTGAAGGTGAAGTTGTCGACGAGCCAACAGCTAAAAAGTAGCTCACAATTCGTAGAAAAATAGGGTCGTTTTAGCGGCCCTATTTAAGTAATTTAGTAAATCAATATTTTTTTGCTATATTTTAGTAAGTAAACATCTTTTTTGCGATAAGTATAAATGATATAATAGGGGTACAATATAACCAAAAGGAGGTACCACATGGGAATCATCGGATGGATAATACTTGGAGGCCTGGCGGGCTGGATTGCGTCAATGATCGCCGGCACAGATAGCGAGCAGGGAATGCTGGGCAATATCATCGTAGGCATCATCGGTGCGATACTAGGTGGTTTTGTGCTTAGCCTGTTTGGAATAGACGGTATTACCGGCTTTAACCTGTGGAGCTTTGCTGTGGCCCTTCTTGGTGCAGTTATTGCGCTATGGGCTTGGAAAGCGCTCAGGGGTGGCAATCGAAAAACGCTCGCGTAGATAGCACTTTTGCCAATTTTAGATTTTACTAGCACTCCTCTCATCGGGAGTGCTAATTTTATAACAGAGACATAAATAGCTAGGCACCGTTAGCGTAAAGTTGTCGGTAATTCTAGAAATAACGCTGCCCAAACCATACCCGGGTCAGACTTATAAAATGGGGCTTTATACCACGACCCATCAGGGTTGACGAGTTCAGGATAATTGCCGTGCCGCTCAATAAGTTGAGCAAACCGATTGTACTGCGTATTATATGCCTGATTGTCATACCGTCGCAGTAGATGCAAATAAAACGTTGCGTGCCACGTCCAGATGGACGATCCGGTGTAGTTTGGCATAATTTTTGGCCCCATACCTGGTCGGTAATTGAAACGCTCAGCATGTTCGCCATATTTGAGCGGGTAGGGTTTATTTAACTTGCGCCGTTCTATGTAGGCGAACGTTTTTTCGGCTAAGGCTTGATCATCGATGACGTGAAGATAAAATGGTATCAACGCGCATTCCGAGCTATAAACATCGTTGGACAGATCTGCCTTGAAAAAATCACCATTCCAATACTCGTCAAGCAGCGCCTTCTGGTATGTTTCTTTCGGAAAGACAAAGGCGTTGAGCTCTAGTTGCTCGGCACACGCCGCCAGGCGACCTATCAGCGCAACGCTATAGGCGCTACGATCGTAGTTGACGGCGTCGCGCATTTCGGCATAACGGACGGGTCGTAGCATTCCAGTTTTTGTATCGAGAAATTTTTTCGTGTAATGACGAAGGCGCATTTGCAAAAATGTATGCTCGGCTTTATTCAGCGGGTAATTACTCACCACTAATGAGTGTAGTAACCACGGCAGCGCGTCGACACTTTTTTTAGCCGGTGCGTTAAAAGTATTACCGGCTTTATCGATACAGAGTGTTATAGTGCCTGCTCGACGGTAATGATGCATCGCCCATTTTAGCGTGTGGTGAACTTTATCTTTGTGGCCCAAACGGACGAGTGATTCGGCAACCGTCCCAAAATCTCGCATCCAAAAGAAGTCAAAATGCCCCAGACTCGTACGATAAAAATCACCCTCCCAAAGCTGTTCGACAATCTGCTCGCAGACTTCTCGAGCGTCGCCGTCGAAACGTTCAATCTTCCCAAAATAGCGGTTCGTAATTTGACGGTATTCTGCCCGAAGCATGCCAAGGATTGCGCCAGTCCGTCGAATCAGGAGTTTTTTCATTGTGAAAATAGTATAACTCTAAAGGTTAATGTATACAAATATAAATTAAATCATACCCAACAGCTCGCTAGCACTCTTGCAATAGGAGTGCTAATTTTATATCATAGATACAGATGACCAAACGAGATTATTACGAAATACTTGGGATTAGCAAGGCTGCCTCTGCTGATGAAATAAAGAAGGCCTACCGCAAGGCAGCTGTTAAATATCACCCCGACAAAGACGGTGGCGACGAGACGAAGTTTAAAGAAGCCGGCGAGGCTTACGAGGTCTTAAAAGACAGTCAAAAACGTCAACGGTATGACCAGTTTGGTCACGCGGGTGTCGGCGGATCAAATGGTGGTGGCGGAGGGAATCCCTTTGAAGGCTTTGGCGGACAGGCTGGTGCTCACTTTGACTTTGGCGATGGTGGCTTGGGTGATATCTTTGGCCAGTTCTTTGGTGGCGGCGGTGGACGTCAGCGCGGACCTCAGCGTGGCCGAGACGTTGAAGTTAGCCTACAGCTGACCTTCGAGGAAGCTATCTTCGGTGTCGAGGAAAAAATCGAACTTGATATGGACGATGAATGTTCGCATTGTCATGGCACGACCGTTGAACCAGGACACCAGATGAAGACCTGTCCCACCTGTAAAGGCGCCGGTCAAGTCGGCCGTGTTATGAACACAATTTTCGGTCAAATTCAGCAAAACGTTACCTGTGAAACCTGTGGCGGACGTGGTAAGGTGCCGGAAAAAGTCTGTACGGTTTGCCACGGTAAGGGTACTGAGCGTCGCAAGCGGACTATTAATCTCAAAGTTCCCGCTGGTATTGATGACGGGGCCACGATTCGCTTAAATGGTCACGGCGAGGCCATGGCTGGTGGCGAGAAGGGCGATTTGTACGTTCATATTCGCGTCAAAGCTCACAAGTACTTTACTCGCGAGGGCGATATTATCTTGTCTGAAGCCCACGTAAATATGATTGACGCCGCACTTGGAACCGAAATTAACGTTCCGACAGTCGATGGGAAAATTCGTATGAAAGTACCAGCGGGCACGCAATCAGGGACTGACTTCAAGCTTTCAAACCACGGCGTACCGCACATGCGTAGCGACAAGCGCGGGCCGCACATCGTTAGCCTTGTGG
>JAYTAD010000024.1:0-6871 GCA_043737705.1 Candidatus Saccharimonadota bacterium
TTTAAAGCCATATCGATTCATTATAACAAAAACAGCCCGTTGTGCGGACTGAAATTGCTTATTCTTATCATGTCTATTGATAATCGTCGTAAGTAACCATTAACGCACGGCTATTAAGCTGTCGCAGAGCTTCCAGCCCAACCGATACAACGATCAAGAGTCCAGTTCCACCAATTGATAAATTGCTGTTTGAGATACCGGCAACGTTATAAAGTATATACTCGCCCGCAAACGGTAAAACTGCGATCAGTCCAAGTACGAGTGACCCGAACAAGATTAAACGATTTACTGTACGACTGAGATAATCTTCAGTTTGCTTGCCAGGTCGAACACCTTCAATGAATCCACCTTGTTTTTGTAAATTCTCGGCAATTTCATTAGCATTAAAAACAATACCCGTATAGAAGTATGTGAACAAAATAACCAGTACGAAATACGCAGATGGATATATAAAGGCCTGCAATGTACTGCCTGTAAATGCACCTGGATTTGGTGTTTGAAACCACAGGATAAGATTGTTAGCAATATCCAGATAAGACGCGTTGCCAGTTGCTTTAAGTACCTGACCGATAAAAGCCGGCAGCGACAAAAAGGCTACCGCGAAGATAACCGGAATCACACCCGCGGCAATCAACTTGACGGGTAGGATGCTCTTGATGCCACCATAGCTACTATTACCCTGGACACGCTTAGCGTAATTGACCGTAATGACTCGCTGAGCCTCGTTAACTTTGACAAGTAAATACAGGACAGATAATGATACCGCCGCTAAAGCTAGGCTAACCCAGAATGATATCGGATCAACCGGAAGAGTGAACCAACCAAAAACATCGAGTGATCCTTTTGAAGTATCAAACAGTGACGAACCGAGAGTTGTCAGAGTCTGCGGAAGCTGACTAATAATACCAGCGAAGATAATCAAACTAATACCGTTACCAATACCCTGCTCTGTCATAAGCTCACCTAGCCACATCAATAGGATTGCTCCCGCTGTCATCGCAGTAACTGCTACAATCCATTCGATTGGAGATGAGTTAGAGAGAATCGCCGTATTGCCTGCAAGCACTGTTTGTCTAAGGATATAAATAAAAGCAATGGATTGCACTATAGCCAACGGTACGCTAATCATACGCGTCCACTGATTTATCTTGCGTCGTCCTGATTCACCATCTTTATGTAGCTCTTCAAGCTTCGGAATAGCCTTGGTGAGAAGCTGCGTAATAATTGACGCGGTAATAAAAGGGCTCATTCCTACCAATACGATAGAGAAACTAGCCAAGGCGCCACCGGAAAGAAGGTTTAAAAATCCTCCAAAGTCACTGCCCTTAACGACACTATCAATCACTTCCTTTAATTGCGTAGGCTCGGCAAGTGGAACAGGAATGTGTGCCAACAGACGATATGCGACAATAATACCAAGTACGATAATAATACGCTTTTGCATATCGCGGTTCTTAAATGATTGAAAGATGGTTTTCCAGTTCATAGTTGTTTTTTACCCTCGTTTTGGTGGTTATTACTACTCCGCTGGAGTAGCGAATCGATACTCCAGGAAAGTGTAACAATTACTATTTATCGGCCTTTTCGGCTTCTTTTATACTCTGTTTCAATGGTACCGCAGTTTTCACGAAAGTTCCACCAGCTTTTGTAACAGCTGCTTGAACGCTCTTGCTTGCACCGCTAACGTGGAGAGTCACCTTTTCGGTGAGTTCACCGCGCAGGATTACTTTTACAGTGTGAAACGGCGTGGCTATGTAGCCAGCTTCAAACAGCGTAAAGTTGTCAGCAGTTTTACCCTTGAACGCATTTAGGTGATCGAGGTATACAACCTGAGCTTCGGTGCGTAGGCTCTTAAAACCACGCGCTTTCGGAACTGCTCGTGCAAGTGGTCGCTGACCACCTTGGAACATTGGGTTTAGCTTTTTACCAGTACGAGCGCCTTGGCCTTTGGTACCACGTCCGGCAGTTTTACCCTGTCCAGCAGAAATACCGCGTCCAACACGCTTGCGATCAGGAGTAGCACTGACTTGAAGTTCATGATATTTAGTCATTACTTTGCCTCCTCTTTTGCGACAGTTTTCTTAGCTACTGTTGCCCTTTTAACAGGTGCGTTAAGCCATTGGTCTTTTGGCACCATAGCCCGAAGCGCGTCAATCGTTGCATAGGCAATGTTAACTTTGTTGGTTGATCCAAGTGACTTAGAAAGCAAGTTATGAATTCCTGTAACACCGATAATCGTACGAATAACACCACCGGCGATAATTCCCGTACCAGGAGCAGCAGGCTTTAGTAGTACCTGAGCACCAGAAAACCTTACTTCAGCATCGTGAGGAATCGTGTCGTTGGCAACAGGAATAGTGATCATATGCTTTTTAGCAACATCAGTAGCCTTTGAGATTGCAGCTTGTACGTCTGCGCCCTTTGCAACCCCGATACCGACCTTATTCTTGCGGTCACCCACAACAACAAGTGCCTTAAAACGGAAGCGTCGTCCACCTTTTACAACACGTGATACACGATCGATGTTGATAACAATTTCTTCAAATTGTTTTGGCTCGGCTGGAGTCTGGTCGCGACGATTATCACGACGTCCAGTGTTGCCACCGGCGCCACGTGGCGTACGAGCAGGAACTGCCGTAGCCGCAGGAGCTGGATTAGTATTAGTAGTTTCAGCCATATTAGAACTCCAAACCTTCCTTGCGGGCTGCATCGGCCAGCGCACTAAGACGTCCAGCATACTGGCGTCCGTTGCGGTCAAATACAACTGCGTTAATTTTTGCTTTCTTAGCTTTCTTAGCAATATCAGTACCAACGACAACAGCTTGTTCGGCTATAGTACCTACTTGTTTCGTACCAACGGTCGTGGCAGCTACAAGAGTATGCTTTTTAGCATCATCGATAATTTGAGCGCTAATGTGCTTATTACTGATAGTCACGGTTAAACGTGGACGCTCAGCAGTGCCGGTTACTTTAGCTCGTACGCGGTTTTTACGTAGGCCTTTGTTTAGAATTTTCTTTGCAAGATTAGACATATTATTTACCAGCCTTTCCAGCTTTGCGAAGAACCACTTCATCCGAATACTTAATACCCTTACCCTTGTAAGGCTCTGGTTTCTTTAGTGCCCTAATCTCGGCAGCAACTTGGCCTACAGCTTGTTTGTCGATTCCGTTGACCTTGATAGTCATCTTCTCGACAGTCAGCGTAACACCTTCTTGCGCTTCATAATGTACGGGGTGAGAAAAACCAAGAAGCATCTCGATTTTTTGGCCACCGCCGTTAACACGGAAACCAACTCCGTTAACTTCTAGTTTTTTCTCGAAGGCTTTTGTAACGCCTTCAACTGCATTGTTTAGTAGCGCACGCTGCAAGCCGTGTTGGGCTTTGGCGATACGCTGATCATCTTTACGCGTTACCACTGCAAATCCGTCGGCTTGAGCAACAGTTACGTCTGACAGATGAGGCACTACCAGTTGACCCTTAGGGCCAACAACGGTAATAGAATCATTGTCGATCGTGATTGTCACACCTGACGGAATCTGGATTGGTAGTTTTCCGATTCGACTCATAATTATTTTTCCTTATTATCTTTCTTATTATTACTTGCTTTAAGTTTAGCTATTTCTCTTTTAAGCTTCTTAGTTTCATCGAGCGCCTGTAGTGCGAAGATGAATCCCAAAGCGGCAAAAGGAAATGCAACATATTCCATACTAGTAAACCTTACAGATTAGCTCACCGCCAAGACCTTGCTTGTATGCAACGTGGCCTGGGATGACGCCCTTACTTGTACTAATAAGTACCATTCCACGACCACTTTTGATCCAAGGAATGTCAGTTGCACTTACATAGACACGACGTCCAGGTTTAGATAGACGAGTAATCTCGGTAATTGTCGAGTTTGCACCAGGTTCATTGATAGTAACTACCAAAATGTCCCGTGGTTTTGCGCTCTCGACTTTTACACCTGTAAGGTACTTTGCTTTTTGCAATTCTTTTGCAATGGTAACCTTCAATTTACTCGAAGGTACACGAATTTCGTTTTTGCCAACCATAACAGCGTTACGGATACGAGTTAGTAGGTCAGCGATTGGGTCAGTTGTTTGTAATGACATAGCGTATTCCTTTCCTACCAACTACTCTTTGTTATACCGGGGATTTCTCCCTTGCTTGCTTTTTCACGGAAATTGATACGGTTGAGGCCGAAGCGTCGCATGTATCCTCGTGGGCGGCCGTGAAGCAGATCACGATTCTTCCAACGAGTTGGTGAACTGTTAGGTGGCAATTTTGCCAAACCTTCTTGGTCACCAAGCTCTTTGAGTTCAGCACGCTTAGCGGCAAACTTCAGAATCATTTTCTTTCGTTTTTCGTCGCGGGCGACAGCAGATTTTTTAGCCATTAGCGTTTGCCTCCTTCTTTCTCAAATGGTATACCAAATTTCTCAAGCAATGCGCGACTGTGAGCAGCATTTCCGCCAGTAATGACGAATGTTGCCTGCAGGCCGTGAAGAATTTGAGTCTCTTCAAATGTAAGCTCGGGGAAAATTGACTGTTCTACCATGCCAAGATTGTAATTGCCGCCTTTATCGAAGGCTTTAGCGCTAACACCGTGAAAGTCACGGACACGAGGCAAAGCAACGTTAGTTAGACGATCGAGGAACTCGTACATACGAGCACCGCGGAGCGTAACACTGATTCCGACACGGTTCATACCTGCACGGATTTTGAAACCGGCAATCGACTTTTTAGCCATGCGGTCAACTGGATGTTGGCCGGTAATTTTAGTAAGCGTGTTACGAACGATTTCGTAAAAACGCTTGTCATCTTTGTTCTTACCGATTCCCACGCTAACTACAATTTTTTCTAGCTTCGGAACCTGGTGTACATTCTGAAGGCTAAGTTCGGCTTGTAGTTCCTTGACAAAGGTATCTTTGTACAAGGCTTTCAGGCGAGGAGCGGTAGTAGCAGTTTTAACCATTACTTGATCTCCTTATCTTTATTCTGACGAGCAACACGGGTTGTAGTGCCGTCGGCATTCTTAACAAGTCCAACTCGGCTGGTCTTGCTAGTTTTCCCGTCAACCACAAGTGCAACTTTATGAAGCGACGTAGGAACATGAATGTCCTTTTGGCCGCCACGTGGATTAAGCTGACTTGGCTTAACGTTACGGTGTTTAGTGCCTATACCTTCAATAAGAACAGCGTTCTTTTTCGTAAGTACCTGCAAAACTTTACCAGTCGTACCTTTATTAGCACCGCTGATTAGCTTTACAATGTCACCTTTTAGAATTCGTTTAATCGTTGCCATATTATAGTACCTCCGGTGCTAAGCTGATAATCTTGGCGTAACCAAGGTCACGAAGCTCACGAGGTACTGGGCCAAAGACACGAGTACCCTTGGGGTTCTTGCTGTCGTCGATTACCACGGCCGCATTTTCGTCAAAAGCGATAGTACTACCGTCTTTGCGTTGAATTTGGTCGCGAGTACGAACAATTACAGCCTTTATGACTGATTTACGTTTGACAATTCCTGTTGGGTTAGCGGTTTTGACGGTCGCAACAATAATGTCACCAACTCGTGCATAACGACGTTTCGTACCACCAAGAACACGGATACAAAGGATTTCCTTAGCACCGCTATTGTCGCAAACTTTGAGGCGGGTTTCTTGTTGAATCATTATGCCGCCTCTTCCTTAAGCTCAATAGAACCACGTGATTTCTCGATAATAACGTCAAGCTTAAAAGCTTTTCGCTTCGAGACGGGTCGAGCTTCAGAAATTGTTACTTTATCACCTATTTTTGCGTCGTTGTTCTCGTCATGGGCGGCGTACTTGCGGCTAACGGTATATTGTTTGC
This sequence comes from Candidatus Saccharimonadota bacterium, assembly GCA_043737705.1. Classification (GTDB taxonomy): domain Bacteria; phylum Patescibacteriota; class Saccharimonadia; order Saccharimonadales; family Saccharimonadaceae; genus UBA1547. Next base: position 5,850 of record JAYTAD010000024.1, read on the forward strand.
CATAAATAGGATGCGTTTCACGACTAGTAACAGTGACGGTAATAGTTTTATTTGCGACGTCCGACGTCACAATACCTGTCAATGTCTTGGCCATATTACTTGTTCTCCTTTAACGCTGCGATCTCGGCTGCTCGGATAGCAGTGTGAAGGCGCGCGATTTCTTTACGGGTTTGAGTGATTACACGGGGGTTGGCAAGTTCGCCAGCCGCATTACCACGCTTTGCTTGAAGCTGGTCAGCAATTTTTGAAACAAGCTCAACTTGAAGCTGATTAATAGTTTTGACCTCTGTAGCAACTTTTGTCACTACAGTTTTTGCTTTCGTAGTCTTTGTATCAGCCATATTATGCCTGCTCTTTCGTGATGAACTTGGTTTTTATAGGAAGCTTGTGAGACGCCAGGCGCATTGCTTCGCGTGCAACAGATTCCTCTACGCCCTTCATTTCAAACAGCACAGTGCCTGGTTTAACTTTAGCTACAAAGAATTCAGGGTTACCTTTGCCGCTACCCATTTTCACATCCTGAGGCTTACGCGTAACAGGTGTGTGTGGGAAGATACGGATCCAAATTTTACCACCACGTTTAATGTGACGGGTCATCGCCTGACGAGAAGCCTCGATTTGACGACTAGTAATACGTTCGTTGCCTTGTGACTGAAGCGCGTAATCGCCAAAAGCGATGTACTGGCCGCGTGATGCGACTCCACCGTTTTTGCCCTTACGGACTTTTCGAAACTTGGTTTTCTTAGGCATTAACATAGCAGCTAGATCCTTTCGCCTTTGTAGATCCAAACTTTAACACCGATGATACCAACGCCAGGAGCATTAGCTCGGGCTGTATGGAAATCAACATCAGCACGAAGCGTGTGAAGCGGAACAGATCCTTCGATTACTTTTTCACGACGAGCCATTTCTGCATTATTGAGTCGGCCTGCAACTTGGATACGAATACCCTTTGCGCCAGCAGCCATAGTGTTTTGCGCAGCCATCTTCATTGCACGACGGAAGTTACCGCGGCGTTCAAG
>JAYTAD010000025.1:0-23428 GCA_043737705.1 Candidatus Saccharimonadota bacterium
AGAGACCCCAGACCCCATGGGCTGCTTGAGCTCCGCAGCCCAATCGACATCTGCAACTGCCAGGATAGATCAGACCAGAATAGAGGGAATAGTTCGCGAGGACGCGTCCATTTCATTTAACTAAATGAAAAGAAATGGACCAACCAAAGGTTGTTCCGCAGCGACCCTTTATTCTGGGTTGGTTTATACGGTGCAGTGAAGCCGTCGAAAAGCTTTTTGTTTCTTTTTACGATTAAAAAGAAAGAAGACATTTGTTACTTTGGCAAAAGTAAGGATTGATACTTCTCTTACAATCGTCGACGTCGACGATGAAGCTCGGCAACCTTCAAGCGAACCGAATGTCGGTCGACAAGTTGGTGCGCTTTCTCAAGGTCAAGCTGATTCTCGGCATTGTCACGAAGCACAATGGCTCGCTCCAGAGCTGCCCTTGATTCGGCTTCTATAATATCTGCTCCATGGTCAGATTCGTCCACAAGTACGCGCACTGCCTTTTGTGATATTTCGACAATACCACCACTAATTGCAAAGTATTCAAGATGGCTATCGTCGTCTGTTTTTTTATAGCGAACGGCGATTGCTCCTGATACAGCCAAAGTCACTAACGGCTCGTGTCCAGGAAACACTGCAATTTCACCGGCGGCAGTCGGAATAATTAGCTCGTAAACCGTTTGATCAATTTTTATCCCGAGTAGGGTTGTGAGCGTCAGCTTCATGCGTCTATTAGTCCTTCTTGTCCGCTAAAGTGCCGTTTACCATATAAAACCAAGCTTCGGGTTTTTCGTCGTACTTACCAGCCAGGATGTCGCCAAAGTCTCGAATTGTATCCTCTAACTTAACGTACGTGCCGGGGTTACCGGTAAACTTTTCGGCCACAAAGAAAGGCTGCGATAGATATCGTTGGATGCGACGGGCACGAGCAACGATTTGCTTTTGGTCGTCCGATAGTTCTTCCATACCCAGAATAGCAATGATGTCCTGTAGCTCTTTGTACTGCTGCAAGATGCGCTGGACTTCGCGAGCAACGCGGTAATGTTCTTCGCCCACGATTTCTGGATCAAGACTCGTCGAGTTACTATCGAGCACATCCACAGCCGGATAAATACCGATTTCGGTCAGCGCTCGGTTCATAACAATTGTGGCGTCAAGGTGAGCAAACGTCGTAGCAGGAGCTGGATCGGTAAGATCATCGGCAGGTACATAAACAGCCTGGACTGACGTAATCGAGCCTTTTTTTGTACTAGTGATACGTTCTTGTAGAGCGCCCATTTCTTGTTGCAAGTTTGGCTGATAGCCTGCTGCCGACGGCAAGCGACCTAGTAGGGCTGATACTTCAGCGCCAGCCTGAGTATAACGGTAGATATTATCGATAAACAGCAGGACATCTTTGCCTTCGTCGCGGAAAGTTTCTGCCATTGCCAAACCAGACAGAGCAACACGCAAACGCGCTCCTGGTGGTTCGTTCATCTGTCCAAAGACGAGACTCGTTTTACCAAGCACGCCAGCTTCTTGCATTTCGTAGTACAGGTCATTGCCTTCGCGTGTTCGTTCACCGACGCCAGCAAATACTGAGTTACCACTATGGAATTTGGCAATATTATTAATTAGTTCCGTAATAAGCACCGTTTTTCCGACGCCAGCACCGGCAAACAGACCGACTTTACCGCCTTTTGTCACAGGGGCAATAAGGTCAACAACTTTGATACCGGTTTCTAAAATCTCGGTTTTGTTTGATTGCTCAGAAAGTGGGGGAGGGTCGCGGTGAATTGACGAGCGTTTACCGGTCAAAGCTGGCTTACCATCGATTGGATCACCGACCACGTTAAACATACGTCCCTGTGTCTCTTCGCCCACGGGCACACTAATTGGCGCTCCGGTGTTTGTTACGACATCACCACGCTTCAGGCCATCGGTACCAGCGAGAGCAATCGCACGGACTGTTCGTTCGTCAAGGTGCTGCGCTACTTCAAGCGTCAAAATTCCCTTGTTGTGTTTCATCTGCAGTGCGTAATAGATTGAGGGAAGTTTGCCCGTAAACTCAACGTCAACGACGACTCCGACAACCTGTGTAATTTTTCCTATATTTTCCTTACTCATCTTTGTCTCCTTTATTCGTTAAGCGCTTCAACGCCGCCACTAATTTCTGCTAATTCTTCAGTAATAGCACCTTGACGTGCTTTGTTCATCTCGAGCGTCAAATCATCTGCCAAGTCTGATGCGTTGTCGGTTGCATTCTTCATTGCTAGCATTCTCATGCTGTGTTCACTTGCCCTGGCGTCGAGGAGCGCCTGAAAAATCTGGGCGCCGACCAGCCGATAGGCGATGCCGTCGAGGACTTCCTCGGTACTAGGCTCATAGGTTGCATCTGATGCAACACCAGGCTCGTTAGCTGGCCTAAACCCGGCGGGTAGAACGCGCAGAACACGCGCTTGCTGATTGATGCTACTGATAAAATGCGTATAAATAACGTCGACAGCATCAACCTCGCCACTCATAAATTTCAGCTTGGCACTATCTAAAATGGCGTGAAGCTCGCGTCCGTCTGGGCGATCCGGTAAGTCTTCATAGACACCCAACACTTGCGTATCTTTAATGCGGGCGACAAATTGTGCGGCTTTACGGCCAATCGCAATCGTGGTATTTTTAACCTTTGCCGCGTCATCGATGCGCAACTGCGCTATGTAGGCTTTGACGATATTGCTATTATATGCGCCGGCCAGACCTTTGTCGGATGCAATCACGATCAACAATCTGGTTTTTACGACACGTTTGACAAAAAATGGGTGGTGAGCAACGGACGTGTGTTTCGACAGGGCAGTCAAAAGCTCACGAGCAGCCAGTGTATATGGCGCAGACGCTTTGGTCGCTTCCTGCGCTCGACGCATCTTACTGGCTGCGACCAGCTGCATAGCCTTCGTGATTTGCTTGGTATTTTTCACCGAGCGAATCCGAGACTTTAATACTTGAGTTGAAGCCATGGACTATTTTTCCTCGAAGCCTTTAGCGACTGCTTTGGCTACCTTTTCGATAGCTTTGGTTTGACTGTCGGACGGCTTGTCACCTTTACCTAGCTCACGCATATCGTCTTTGTGCTCTGCCCATAGCCTAGTAAGCAGTGCTGTCTGGGCGTCTTTGATGTGGGTTGGCTGAACATGGTCAAATAAGCCGTGAGTGACAGCATAAATACTGGCAACCTGTTCCCAAATGCTAGCTGGTTGATACTGGGGCTGCTTAAGTAGTTCCGTCAGGCGCTGACCTCTATCGATTTGAGCTTTTGTCGCGTCATCCAGATCGCTGCCGAACTGTGCAAAACTGGCAAGTTCACGAAACTGTGATAAACCAAGTTTGAGGTTACCGCTAACGGCTTTAACGGCTTTGGTTTGCGCGGCACCACCAACACGACTAACCGACAAACCGGCTGAAATTGCTGGACGAATTCCCTGATAGAACAAGTCGGTTTCAAGGAAAATCTGTCCGTCGGTAATCGAAATAACGTTAGTCGGGATATAGGCGCTAATATCGCCCGCTTGCGTCTCAATAATAGGCAAGGCGGTAAGTGAACCAGCACCAAGTTCGTCGCTCAGTTTAGCCGAACGCTCAAGCAGGCGAGAGTGGAGGTAAAATACATCACCCGGATAGGCTTCACGTCCTGGTGGGCGACGAAGGAGGAGTGACATTTGACGGTACGCCACGGCGTGTTTTGTTAAATCGTCATAAATCATCAAGGCGTGCTGTTTATTATCGCGGAAATATTCGCCCATAGCTGTGGCGGCGTATGGTGCAAGGTAGAGCAGTGATGCTGGGTCGGATGGGCCTGTCGCAACGACAATGGTTTGATCCATGACGCCTTCTTGTTTCAGACGATCAATCAGCCGAGCAACCTTGGACAGTTTTTGGCCAATAGCAACATAGACGTTGACGACGCCAGTCTGCTGTTTGGTCTGATTAATCATAGTGTCGATGGCCAGCGCCGTCTTGCCCGTTTGGCGGTCACCGATGATAAGTTCGCGTTGCCCACGACCAATAGGAAACATCGAGTCAATAGCCATGATGCCGGTCATAAGTGGCTCGTGAACTGATTTACGACCCATGACACCGATAGCTTCGCGCTCAATAAGGCCAAATTGTTTTGTCTTAATCGGACCACCGCCATCAAGTGGACGCCCGAGCGGATCGACGACACGGCCGAGTAACTCTGGGCCAATCGGCACTTGCAACATCGTACCCTTCAGTCGGACCGTGTTACCGGCTGACACTTGCGCATCGGTACCAAGCAGCACCGCGCCAATTTCATCTTCCATCAAGTTAAGAGCAAACGCTTCAATGATGCCATCGGCTGTTTCGATTTGTAAAACCTCGTTATAGCCAGCGCTGTGGAGTCCGTGAACCCAAGCCACGCCGTCACCAACTCGGACAATCACTCCAACATTCTCTAAGCCCTCATTGGCTTCCAGGCTCGCGATTGCGGCACGAAGGTCTCCCGAAAGGTCTGCTACTGATAGTTTAGTCATGTCGTTTTTCCTTATCATTTCTTATAATTTGTTCTTAGTAATGTCAGTTTTCGGGCAATTGTTGCGTCAAGTTGCAGCCCTGGTAAATCTATCTTGACACCTCCGAGCACGCTGGGGTCTATAAACTGGTGAAGCTGTACCTGATGGGCGCCAGTTTGCTCCTGAATGAGTTTTGTCACTGCTTCGCGCGTCGCTTCGGCAAGATCAAAAGCCGAGGTTACCCGAGCCAAAACAACACCCTGTTTGGTCAGTTCGTATTCAATATCCCGCACGATAAGACCCACTTCGTTTGTTCGCCGGCTGTCGATAAGAAAAGCCGCCAGCTGAAGTACCAGTGGCTCGGTCGCAACGCCAGCCATCAATTGCTGGGCAACATAGCTGGTTATCTTGCGACGAGACAAACGCATAGCCATGGTGTTACTTCACCACCTTTAGTGCGTCGCTGACAAGCTTCGAATCAATTTCGCCCGTCACAACCTTGCCGACAACCGTTTCGGTTGCCATGGCGACCAGTTCGAGTGTTTCGTTGTAAAGTGCTTTTTTAGCTGCCAGAACCTCTTTTGTTATCTCAGCCTGGGCATCAGATACAATTTGTTCGGCACGTTTTTGAGCTTTTTGTTCGCTAGCGGTTAAAGCGGCGGCCGACTCAAGCTTTGCAGTTGCCACAATATCCGCCGCGTTTCGTTGAGCCTCTTTGAGCAGACGAGCCACTTTCTCCTGAGCGTCGGCGGCAGCGGCTTGCGCCTGGGTGGCGGCCTTAGTTGCAGCCTCGATGCCATCACGTCGTTCATCGACTGATTTCATCAGCCATGGATAAACGAACTTACCCAGCAACCATACCAGAATCAAAAAGGCGATTATCTGCAGTATGAGAGTCTTCCAATCAATACCAAGCGCCTCAAAGATACCACCTGTGGGGGCAGCCGTTGATGCAAAGTTTGTAAGCAGAGACATTAAGACGCTTCTAGCCCAAGAATTTCGCGATAATCGCTACAATGATACCGATAATTGCCAGTGAGTCAGCAAACACGATTGCTGTAATCATCAGTGTTCGGATGTCGCTGAGTTTTTCTGGGTTGCGACCAAACGCGTTCAGTGCACCAGCGCCAATAAAACCGATACCCATTGCTGCGCCGAGTGCCGGTAGGGCATACGTGAGGCCAAATGCTAATTGTTCCATAGTGTTATATCTCCTTAGTTTCTTGTCTTAGTTATGTCCATTATATCATTCCAGCTTGAGGGTCTGTCTGGGACTCTGGGGCGGGGGAATGGTCATGTGAAGTTTCGCCATGCGACGCGACGGCGAGTGAGGTAAAAATGAGCGTAAGAACGAAAAATACGTAAGCCTGAATAAAGCCGATGAATAGTTCGAAAGCCATAAAAAACGGTAGCGTCACGCTGGCAAAATAATTTGTCAAAACCGCAATCACAATTAACAGCACTTCGCCGGCAAAAGCATTACCGAATAAACGTAGTGCCAGGGCAGTGCCACGGGACAATTCACCAATCAATTCCAAAATACCCTCGAATGAACCTATCGGATCTTTAACTGGGTTACGGAAATAGCGCCTGGCGTTACCAAGCACACCCAAGTGCTTGATGGCATAGAACTGTACGGTAACAATCGTAATAATGGCAAGTGCTAACGTAAAATTAAGATCTGCCGTTAAGCTTCGTATCAAAGGCACTTCGCCAATAAAAATCGAATCAAGGCCCGGAACCACACTGAGCCAATAGTTGATCAAGACAAAGAAGAATATAGTCACCGCTAAAGGCGTTACCTTGCGAGCCAATGCCCGGTCGGGTACCACGTCGTCAATTGACTTCAATAACCCTTCAAAGACCCACTGAACAAGTCCGACAAATCGGTTATAGCGGCCTTGTCGTAGCGTGCGAGCGACGTAAAACAAAATTCCCACAGTGATAATAAGCCCCAAAAGACCAGTAACCATAGCGTTTGTCACGGAAATACCGCCAATCGAGAAAAGTTTCTCAGCGGCAATACTGATATGAAGGTCGACAGCAGCAAATATACCTATCATGACCGTTTCACATTCCTGAGTTGTAATGCAATCAAAACAGCACTAATCAAAAACCCAATAATAATCATAATTGTTGTAAAAAGAGGGGCTTTGTTCAGTAAATTATCAAGACCAATGCCTAAAAATGTTCCTCCAATAGGTGGAATAAAAGCCCTCCAGGTTGTGTCGAGGATAGTTAGCAGCAACAAAATTACCGCAGAGTGCGGTAACTTTGTCGCCTTTGTCTTAGGTCTAGGCGACTGAGTCATTTCACTCTATACTGTAGCAGTGAAAGAGAGATTTGTACAGCCATGCCCCGACGCAATAAACAAATAAAACACATCGTGTCATCATTACAGACTACGTGTTTGGCAAAGCGTCGTTTTAACAATGAACAGGCTGCACTGACGGCTGCTGAAAATCAAATGCTTATGAATATGTCATTGAACCTTAGCGTTTATAAATGCGACTATTGCACGGGTTGGCATTTAACACGACGAATTAATTAACCCTCTATGTATTTTTACGTGTTGGTACTTTTGGATAAGCAAAGGTTGGTGGTTACCTAATCTTGCGTATTATGTGGTTGCCGTAGTCAGTCACGTAAAGAGTACCGGCCGCATCGATCGCGATACCCGTAGGCGTTTTAAAGCGGGCGGCGGAGCCGGTGCCGTCGGTGGAGCCCTGGACTCCGAGACCCCCCGCCAGGGTCGTCACCACACCACCTGCGGTAATTTTGCGTATTATAAAGTTAGACTGGTCAGTCACGTATAGGGTACCGGCCGAATCGACCGCTATACCGTAAGGATTATTAAAGCGGGCGGCGGAGCCGGTGCCGTCGGTGGAGCCCGTGGCTTTGGCGAGGCCCGCCAGGGTCGTCACCACACCACCTGCGGTAATTTTGCGTATTATGTAGTTATAATTGTCAGCCACGTATAGGGTACCGGCCGAATCGACCGCTATACCGGCAGGCGAGTCAAAGCGGGCGGCTGCCCCCGTTCCGTTAGTGGAGCCGGCGACACCTGCAGTACCAGCCAAGGTTGTCACTACGCCACCCGGGGTAATTTTGCGAATAGTATTGTTACCTGTATCAGAAACATACAGCGTACCAGCCGAGTCGACGGCTATATCGTAAGGCCATTGAAAGCGGGCGGCGGAGCCGGTGCCGTCAGTGGAGCCCGTGACTCCGGCGAGGCCCGCCAGGGTCGTTACGACACCACCCGGGGTAATTTTGCGTATTATACTAGTAGTCCTATCGACCACGTACAGGGTACCGGCCGAATCGACCGCTATACCCTCAGGCAGACTAAAGCGGGCGGCGGAGCCGGTGCCGTCAGTAGAGCCTGGCGTGAGGGCGAGACCCGCCAAGGTCGTCACCACAGCGCCCGCGGTAATTTTGCGTATTATGTGGTTAGACTGGTCAGCCACGTACAGGGTACCGGCCGCATCGACGGCAATACCGTAAGGCATATTAAAGCGGGCGGCGGAGCCGGTGCCGTCAGTAGAGCCTGGCGTGAGGGCGAGACCCGCCAAGGTCGTCACCACGCCACCGTTAGCTACCTGTATATTATTTGTTATCGTTACTTTTCCTTGTCCCATCTTCGCACCAGCAGCGTTAGACTGGTTGGTTCCAGAGTTATAAGAACCGCCGCCACCGCCAGCTCCTTGAGTATTCCAGGTACCGCCGCCGCCACCGGAGTACCCGCCGCCACCGCCAGATGGTAGTCCAGCACCACCGCCTCCACCAAATCCACCGTGCAGGGAATAATCACCCCAACTCGTTTGCATTAAGCCACCGAAACCTGCGTCTGTGGCACTTAGAAACGATTGGGCACCGTAAGTACCATTTCCACTATAACCAGCGCTACATCCACCATTAGAACAAGTACCTCCAGCGCCACCACTGCCACCAGCGATACCTCCTTGACCGGCTGTTCCACTTGTGGCAGTTGTGCCGTCGATACCAGTACCAGGGGCTCCGCTATAGAAGTAGCCTCCGCCACCGCCGCCAGAAGCAATCAACAGCGTGCTCGTCGTTTGATTTTGGACAAATGTACCACCACCACCACCACCAGAGAAGTGAGCTTGGCTATTAGGTCCTCCAATGCCTTGTTGACCAACCAGTATTTTGATTGTTTGATCCTTAGTAAGCGCAAAATCTCCCCGCATCCTGACGCCCAAACCGCCACTATACCCGTTGCCGCTGTTACCACCCTGTGCTCCCCACGTTTCTATGGTATATGTGCCAGTCGCCGGGACAGTCCAAGTTTGAATCGTGCCAGATCGACCGGTAGTCGTGTTATCAAATGTCAAATTAACAGGAGCAGTCGGAGGTATTAAAGTATTTTGCATTGTATTTTGTGTATATGTCCGCCATACAGCGTTATTAGACGTTCTTAGTAAACTGACGGTACCCGTGGCCGAAACACTTTGGCTACCAGTCGGCGCAGGTACTGAAAAACTACTACGAATATTCCCGTTTAACGCCACGTAGCATCGAACATCAGTCGAAGTAGGGGTACAAGAAAAGCCCACCAAGTAAACCCCTTCACAGTCAGTATTTGGCTTTAACGGATTGCTATTGGTCCACTGGGGAGTTCCGCCGTTGGCGGCCATACAGGCCTTGGCGTAGGCAGTTCCTGCCTCACCAGCAGCCCGCGCCAATTGAGTGTAGTACTGATTTTTTATAGCTGTCCGCACGGCTGTTGTGCTGGTGACCGATACGAGCAACACCATAAGCATCACAATAGAACTGATGAGGATTGTTGGAAGGGCAAAGCCACGTGTGCGGTACCCACCCCTTATTGATTTTGTTACCTTTTTGACACGTGTCACGTTTTTACCTCTGTTGTTATGCGATAAGTATAGCATAAGTTGTATAATCTACAAGATTTTTTGCTGTCTACTGTGAAACAAATGTAATGTTTAGTATATAATGTATAGTAAATATTAACACGAATACGAAAGGCCATATGTTCATCATGAGCACCCCAACACCACAAATCACTATATATAAAACAAGTTGGTGTGCATTTTGCCATGCCGAGATGCAATGGCTCGACACGCTCGGCATTCCGTATGTGGCCAAAGATATTGAAACCGATAAAGCTGCCTACACCGAATTAATGAGCAAGAATGGTGGTGCCTATACGGGTGTACCTTTGACTGATATTGCTGGCGACCTTGTGCTCGGTTTTGACCGTCCGAAGCTTCAAGAGGCGATAAAAGCTCATAACATTCAACCTGTTACTAGATAGGACAGTTCATTATTTGTTTTTGTATTTATAAATAACAAGGCTAATCCTTACTTTCCCCTCGGAAAGTAACAAACGAGCTTCTTTTGTACCGACAAAAGAATCAAAAGCTCCTGGGACGCTCATAAAACACGATGATCAAACTTCAGGCGCCTTCTGGTTGTCTGCGGAACTCGCTACGCTCAAACATCCTCGACAAGCCACGAATACGCCTGAAGTCTTCCCTCGGTTTTACTCGAAGTCCCAGACTCTGCTCACGAGATTTGGAGGAAAAGATAGCTAATACCGACAGCACTAGTGCCGCTTGATTACTGCTATAACAACCAATCTGCAGCCCGAGCTCGACAAGACGTTGGGACTCTTGTTCGGGCCCGGAGCGAAGCCCTGGTTGCTATAGGAGTAAACAAGGGGTAAGCGTTTTAAAATAAGAAAGATTATCTCTATTTGGCGCCAATTTGCAGTACGTCGCCGCCAAGCGCTTGACGAAAATATCCATCATGGCTAACGTAGATAACTGCACCGGCGTATTTGCCAAGAGCCGTTTCAAGCTCTTCGATACTGGGGAGGTCAAGATGATTGGTTGGTTCGTCCAAAATCAACAGTTGTGGGTTGTTTGCCAGCATCGAAATAAGCTGGAAGCGGGCTTTTTGGCCACCAGAAAGTCGTGAAACTGGCGTCTTACCATCACCGTCGTTAAACAAATAATCGCTCAGTAGATTACGAATCTTGGAAACAGAAATGCTAAGGTTGCGATCGAGGTACATTCGTTCAATTGCGGCTTCAAGCGGTAATTCAAAATAAGTAGGGGAGACTTCTTGCTCGTATACGCCAATCCGAACGTGCGGGTCAAGCGACAGTTCACCTGCGAAAAACTTGGGGGTTTTGTCACCAAGAAGAGCTTTAATGAGAGTGGTTTTACCAGCCCCGTTACGTCCACGTAGCTCTATGGCTTCACCTTCGCGAAGGTCGATATTAGCGCCGTCAAACAACGCTGTGTCACCGTAGCCAAGCGAGACGTCTCGACCGGTCACCAAGACGTGCTTGCTACGCGACTCGTCGTTTTTCAAACTCATACGAATGTTTTTTGCTTTGAACTTGTCATACTGGGCGGCAACTTTATAGTTAAGGTTGGCAGCCGATTCTTTATCAATCCAAAAAGTTGGTTTTTCCTTAGCTTGCAGTTCGCCGAGTTCCTTGCGTGACGTTTCTTCAAGGCGCTTAAACTTTTGGATTGTGCCAGGGTTGCGTGATTTTTCTTTCAAACGCTGATAGTCAATCACTTTGGCTTTTAAGTTCACGATCCGCTTTTCAACCATTTCAAAATCATTCATTTGACTGCCGGTGCTGACGGCATTTTGTTTCAAATACGCATCATAGTTGCCTTTGTAGCTGACGTTGCCACCGTCTTTTAGATCGATGATGCGGTCGACTTCGTTCAAGACATCGCGGTCGTGAGTAATAACCAACATAGCCTCGCGAGCTGTTTTCATCCATTCCACATACTGGGCTTTGGCGACATAATCCATGTGGTTAGTCGGTTCATCAACCAGCGCCAAATGGGCATCGCTATGCATTACTTTAACAACTTCTACTAAACGTTTCTGGCCACCCGATAAAGTAGCAAATTCCCGATGCGCTACGCCAGGTAATTGGAAGTTGTCGAGTTCACGCTCAATTTGCTCTTCAATCTGGTAAAAGCCTTTGTCGTCAAACCGCATCAACGCCTGGGTGTATTCATTGATCAACTTCATATCATCGCCCATAGTCAGAGGATACTGTTCAATAATATGACTCAACTCGCTGTATTCGGGTAGACCAGTCAACACGTACTGCAGCACGGTAGTATCTCCGGTATCGTGATGTTCTTGGGCCGTAGCCACGACGACCGTGCCCCGTTTAAAAATAACTTCACCTGTAAAATCCTTGTCAGAACCAGCCAGTATACCGAAAAGTGTTGATTTGCCGACACCGTTGCGTCCGATGACGCCAACTTTCTCACCATCATCAATACTGAAACGAATCCCGCTCATAAGAAGTTTGGGACCAAAGCTTTTTTCGGTAATTGTAATATCAGCGATCATTCGTACCATCCTACCATTTATAGAGGTGGAAGTACAGCCATGCCATCAAAACAGAAAGATAAAAATGAAAAGTCTTGCGCCAAAAACACAATGGGTGTTTAATATGCTCATGAGTAACAGGGAAGTCATAGAGGCGATGCCTATGTTCGAAGCCACAACAACCAGTAACGTTGTGGAGGTTGACTTTGCTTCGAGGCGCACAAGGCGACCCCGCAAACTAGCAGGGCATGCGCTTAGTAAGAATGTGCTTTATCTTCCCAGAACTGACTGCCATTCTAGGCCGAACCCGACTCCCGAGATGGCGTCGCTCATCGAGGGGCTGTCAGGTAATATTATTACGGTGCTTATCGGTATGGGGTACGAGGCCGAAGCCGAGCACCTACAAACTACTTGCTCCGAAAGAGCCGTTTGCGGAGATTCGCTGTCCGATATTTACACAATGGCGATGGCGTATACGCGAAACGTTGACGATAGAATACATGAGTACTTTAAACATTCTCTTCCGTCTGCAGCTAATGATAGTCGCTCGTAACAATGGCTGGGTGTATACTTATCGATAATGAGTTCACGAAATAGTATTCAACTAGACGGCGGTGACGTGGCGTACTGGACGTATCACGAAACAAAGCAGCCAACCATAGTCATGATTCATGGTTTTCGCGGCACGCATCATGGCCTTGATTTGATTGCCAAGGCACTGCCTGGTTATCACCTAATCGTACCCGACTTACCAGGTTTTGGCGAAAGCGAACCACTCCATAAAGAACACAGTCTCGACAATTACGTTCAATGGTTGTGGATATTTATTGAAAACCTCAAACTATCAGAGCCTCCTGTCTTGCTCGGTCACTCATTTGGCAGTATCATCACTTCGGCTTATGCGAACGCACACCCTAACACTATCGCAAAACTAATTCTTGTTAATCCTATTGGAGCACCAGCCCTGCAGGGACCACGGGCTGCCATGACACAATTGGCGATAGTGTATTACTTACTCGGACAAAAACTACCCGCTAAAATTGCCCATTCGTGGTTATCAGCCAAACCTATCGTTATGATTATGAGCAACGCCCTGGCAAAAACGAAAGACAAGCAGTTACGGGCCTTTATCCATGACCAGCACCTACAGCATTTTAGTAGATTTGCACATCCAACAATGCTATCTGAAGCGTTCAAGACATCTGTGAGCCATACGGTTCGTGACCATGCAAAAAATATTTCTATGCCGACATTACTTATTGCAGGTGACGTTGACGACATCACGCCGCTGACCAAGCAAGAAGAGCTGGCAACACTTTTTTCAAACGCACAACTTACAGTCATAAAAAATGTCGGGCATCTAACGCACTACGAAACGCCCGATCAGGTCGCCAAACTTATCGATAACTTTATCCGTTAATCAATTTTGTATAGATTGCTTCAAATTGAGCCAGCGTTTCTTGTAGATCGTGCGTCTTGGCGATGGCAATACTTTCGGCACTCATAGTCGCCCGAAGTTTTTTATTCGTAATAATTTTTAGTAATCCAGCTGCGATTTCTTCGTCGTCATCTTTTTGACACAAAAAACCATTGCGGCCATCTTGGCAAAGTTCGCCTAGTGCGCCGGCGTCAACCGCGACAACCGGCTGACCACTCGCCATAGCCTCTAGGGTTGCAATACTTTGTAACTCGGCAGGGGATGGCATGCAATAAACTGTTCCGACTTGGTGAAGCGCGACTAAATCATCGTCACTAACACGACCAGTAAAGGTAACGTGGTTTAGAATATCCAACTCCTGCGTTAAGACTTTGAGGTTTGCAACGTCAGTTCCGTCGCCGACAATCAACAAATGCGCATCTTTACTGGCCAGAACCCGCACAAAGGCGCGAAAAAGAACGTACAAATGCTTTTCAGCATCGACCCGTCCAATATAGGTAATAATTGGCCGGTCAGTCGGAATCGCAAATCGCTCTAAAAGTTCAGGACTAGGCGTACCAACCCTATACCTGCAAAGGTCAATGCCGTTTGAGACCGCTGCAATCGACATGCGAACCTTGTCGACATCATAAAACATATCGATGGCAGACTGTGTCGGCAGTGTCACGAAATCTGCTTTTGAATGAAATCGAGCATAATATCCCTTGAGCATGTAATTAATCGGGCGCGCTACCGGAGCGAGTAGCCTCAGGTTATCCATCAAATTTTCAGGCATCGCATGGTTCGTACTGACAATAGGAATGCCGTATTTATTGCCGTATTTCATCGCTGCTTGTCCAATATTCATCAACATCTGGATGTGAATCACGTCTGGATCAAATTCCTTGATAATTTTTTTTACTTCTCGTTGTGGAGTTAACGAGATACGAAAATTCTGATAAAACGGAAAGGGGACTGCCGTTGTGCGATAGACCGCATAATTACCGTCTACTTCTTTGTAGCGCTTTCCTGTTTGACTGGGAGCAATCACAATCACTTCGTGTCCGTGAGCCGCCAAACCTTGGGCTAAGTTACGGGTAAAAGTGGAGACGCCGTTAATGGTCGGCCAGTGCAGGTCCGACGCAATCAAGATTTTCATATGTCCTTCATTATACCATGCTAAAATTACTAGCAGACATGTTGTTATTTTTTGACGCCCGCTACATCAGGACTGATTTTCACGACGGTATTAGCCGCTATAGTGCCGAGCTTGGAGCTGCGCTGGCTAAACTCACCCCTGTGACATTTCTGATTTGCGATAAAGCTCAAACTAAATTATTACCAAAAAACGCTCGGCACATTCTGATTCACGCCCCAACTTCACTTAAGGAGCCGTTTACGTCACTTATCTTAAACCGCTATCATCCAGACCTCGTCTTTAGCCCTATGCAAACAATGGGGGCATTCGGCCGTCAGTTCAAACTTATTTTGACGCTCCACGATATGATTTATTATCGCCACCGAACGCCACCACACCAGCTGAGTCCACTCATTAGAGCTGGTTGGCGACTGTATCATGCCACGTATGTACCACAACGAATCGCCTTAAATAGTGCCGATATTATCGCAACGGTTAGCCAGACCAGCAAAAATGATATTTTACAGACTAATCTGACAAAACAACCTGTTATTGTCACGTACAACGCGCCTCAACAATTACGCAATTTTCTTGATCATGATGTGATGATTAAAACTGCGCCCAAAAATCTTATCTATATGGGTTCATTCATGCCCTATAAAAATGTCGAGACCCTTATTCAAGGTATGAAATTTTTACCAAACCATACACTCCATTTGTTAAGTCGGATTAGCGCCAACCGCAAACTCCAACTGGAGTCAATTATTCCCCAGGGGGCAAACGTCATATTCCATCAAGGTGTTTCAGACGAAACCTACGCTAAATTACTCGCCGACAATGCATTGCTGGTTAGCGCCAGTCTTGACGAAGGCTATGGCTTGCCAATTGCCGAAGCACAAGCGCTTGGCGTGCCGGCAGTTATTAGTGATATTCCAATTTTTCACGAGGTAGCAGGGGAAGGTGCCCTTTATTTTGATCCAATGAATTCAGCTGTGTTTGCCGAGCAAATAAAAAACGCCTCAAAGATTACAACCTACCAATCTCTGTCAAAAAAAAGTATTCTGCAAAGTCAAAAATTTTCCTGGGTAACTTCTGCATCTATACTGCTCGAGAGTGTCCGTCGTCTGACAAATTGACATGTTTAAGCCCGCTCTTTCGAGCGGGCTATCACACCTTACATGTACACGTCAGCCGAGGAGCTTCTCGAAAGCCTGTCGCCAGGTCTTCGGACGCTCGGCAAAGCCGACGTGCGTTGAGTCCACCTCTATTCTTGTAATTACCGATGTTGTGGCGGCCCAGGTGTTGTAAGCCTCAGGCCGAACAGTGTCGTTGTCACGCGTAGAGCGGACATAGACGAGACGGTCGACCTTGCCTTCAAGCGAATCAAGTCCCGGCGCACCGTGGCTCATGATATACACGAGCTCGTCACGCCAAAATGAAATCCGGAAGGCCTTGCCTTCATTGACACGTCGAGTAAGCTCGGCGCGGTCAACACCCGGCTCGATGTTCTCCTCTTTTGGAGGAACGAACATCTTGTCTATCAGATTGAGCCGGTTCCAGATCGGCCCGAAGGGCAGAGCCCGCAGGACCGGTGCAACCAAATGGTTGGGCGCCTGGAAATCAGAACTGGACGTCGGCGCATCCAGCAAAATCAACTCGATCGGCACGGTGCCTACGAGCTTTAGCTGCTGGATCACGTCGTAGGCCACCAGCCCGCCCATGGACGAACCAATGAGCTGAACGCGCAGGAACGGCGTAATGTTGTTCTGGCGACGAATTGCGTCGGACACGACCTTGGCGCAAAACGCTCCATCGAAGCGCTCGTCGCCGTATTCAACCAACATCACAAGGTCGCTGTTGCGACGCCAAATGTCAATCAGATCGACGCTGTTCTCGCGAGCACTTGCCAGAATACCCGGCAAGTACACGATCAACACGCTGTTGTTTGCCGAGCCACGCTCGGTGCTAACCGAGACGTCAGAGCTCAGCCGTTGGCGCAAAACTGCGTCAACGACAAATGACAAAACGAGAACAGACACGATGACTATTGCAAAGATCTTTACCACTGACATTACAGTGCTCAAGACGATCACACCCTTTCAAGGCGTAGAAGTGAACCAAGTTTTTAAGCTACATGCAAAAGTGCTTATGTCTATTATAGCATAACAGTGAAACAAAGTCAATTATATGTAAGTTGTACCGAATAGTTAGGAAATTGTCGTGCCAACTTTGTCACCCTGTGCAGCTCGAACAATGTTATCGTCCGTTAACAAATCGAACACGATAATCGACTGGTGGTGGTCGTAGGCAAGGGCGATTGCGGCCTTGTCCATAATTTTTATACCGGGTTGTTCAACTGCTTCTTTGAGAGATAAATGGTCAAACTTCTTGGCATTGCTGTTTTCGTTCGGATCGCTGTCATAGACGCCGTCAACTTTGGTCGCTTTCAAGATAACGTCACAGTTAAGCTCGAGGGCAAGACTGACCGCCGCGGTGTCAGTTGTCAGGTAGGGGCGACCAATACCTCCAGCGACAATAACGACCCGATTTTTGCCAAGGTGCGATAATGCGCGACGATGAGTAAACTGATCGGCCACTTGATCGGATTTTATGTTTGTGAGAACGCGGGTGGGTAGGTTATTGGCATTAAACACATCGGCAAGAGCTAGCCCATTCATTAATGTCGCTAGCATGCCAATATTATCGGCTGTGACACGCTGCACGCCATCATGCGCCAGCTGCGCACCCCGAGCGTAGTTGCCGCCACCGATCATCACCACGACCTCGATATTATTATCGGTTACTTTTTTTATTTCCCCCGCAATCCATTGCACTCGTTCGGCGTCGAAGCCGCCCTCATATTTGCCTTGGAGTTGTTCGCCCGATAATTTCAATAGAATACGTTTATACATAGCCTTAGTATACAAGACTAATCTGTTACAATAGCATTATCATGGCACAAAAGAAGAAAGTTAGCCCAAAGCCCAAAGCCATCGTTAATCGACGGGCTTCGTTTGATTACGCTTTGGACGAAGACTTCGTTGTCGGCATTGCGTTAACCGGTCCTGAAACACGGGCTGCCCGCGACGGACATATTCAGCTCAAAGGGTCATTTGTGACAATACGAAATAACGAGCTGTGGCTTAACAATGCCAGCTTTAGCCTTAAACTCAACGAGCGAGGCAAGGTTGGGGCACGCAGTATCGACACCTCACCCCGTAAACTACTCGCTAAACGCAAACAAATCGATGATTTAGCTGCCCGTAAACAATCCGGCATGAGCATCGTCCCCCTCAAACTTTTGACGAGTGGCCGCTTCGTTAAAATCGTGATTGCGCTTGGTAAGGGTAAAAAGAACTACGACAAGCGCGAAACACTCAAGCGACGTGACCAAGAGCGCGAATCCAGGCGGGCTATAAAAAACCAATAATATCGGGTGGTGTCTTGTGGGGCCACCCCGAAATTGTTTTAATGTAATCAGTAAAAAATTTTAGGGGTAAACAAGACAACAGGACCCGAGGGGTTTTTAGACTCTAGCAAATGCACTATACTAAACATATGAAACTATACTCTTGGAACGTCAATGGTATCCGCGCCGTCATCAATAAAGGTGCTTTTCAGGCATTTATGGCGACCGAGAAACCTGATATCTTGTGCTTGCAAGAAACAAAAGCCAAAGAGGGTCAGGCAGTAATCGATTTGCCCGATTACCACGAATATTGGAATAGCGCCGATAAAGCAGGCTACAGTGGTACGGCAATTTTCACTAAAATTAAACCTCTTAGTGTCATTAACGGCTTTGCTGATAGCATCGCCGAAAAATATCATCTGGCGGGAGATAGTTATGGCGATCCAACCAAAGAAGGTCGAGTGTTGTCGGCTGAGTTTGAAAAATTTTGGGTTGTTACCGTTTATACGCCAAATTCCAAAGGCGACCTCTCAAGGCTTAAATTGCGTTTCGAACAATGGGACCCAGCCTTTTTGGAGCATATCAAACAACTCGAAAAGACAAAACCCGTACTGATATGCGGTGACTTTAACGTCGCTCACACTAAAATCGACCTGGCCAATCCCAAGGCAAACATCGGAAAACATGGCTTTACAAATGAAGAACGAGAAGGTTTTGATAACCTTGAAGCTGCCGGCCTTTTCGATACATTTCGCGCAAAATACCCGGACCAAACCGACGCGTATACCTGGTGGACACACTGGGCGAACGCTCGCGCTCGCAATGTGGGCTGGCGGATTGATTACTGGCTGGCCAGTCAACCGATAGCCGACCAAATTAAGGATGCCAAAATCCATCCGGACATTGTAGGCTCTGACCACTGTCCGGTCAGTATTGAGGTACTCTAGCATGATTAAAAAATTCGCTGTGTTTGACATCGACGGAACAATTTTTCGATCCGGCCTGTACCGGGAAGTAGTTTATGAGTTGATTGCAACAGACAAAGCACCGCCTGAACTGTTAGATGCCTTCTCGCAACTCGAGATTGACTGGAAAGCACGCAAGCATAGCGATGCATTTAAGGTGTACGAAAGAACAATGGCAATAACATTTGATTCTGTCCTGACGCGCATAAAATGCAGTGATTTTGACGAGGCAGCGCTCGCGGTATTTAATCGTGTCAGCGACTATGTTTATGCCTACACACGCGATCTTGTGCAAAAACTTAAACAGCAAAATTACACGCTTATTGCAATCTCGGGCTCCCAAGAAGAACTTGTTAAGCCATTCGCTGTTAAGTACGGTTTTGATGCCTGGGTAGGGCAACAGTATGAGCGCGGTGATAATGACTATTTTACTGGCAATATCACCAAGACTCATGATGGCAAAGATATTATTTTGCAACGCATCGTCAAAGAACGTGGCCTAAGTTTCGTTGACAGTATCGCAGTGGGGGATTCTCGTGGAGATATAGAAATGTTGTCAATCGTGCAGCAACCAATCGCTTTTAATCCTGACCGTGAACTGTTTAACATGGCCAAAAAGAACAACTGGAAAGTTGTCGTGGAGCGTAAAAATATGATTTATGAACTGGAGCCAAATGGACACACATTCGTACTGGCGTAAGCAAATCAGCACTACACCTCTATTTCCTGACATCGACTGGAGTAAACCCGAGCAACGCTCCCAGGCTGGTCACTTAGGTATTATCGGTGGTAACAAACTGGGTTTTGCCGGGGTCGGGGAGGGGTATGGTATCGCCGTTGCGGCGGGAGTCGGCGAAGTACGGGTGTTATTGCCCGATGTACTGCGTAAATCTATCCCATCTACGATTACCGATACGATATTTGGGGCCACCAACCCGTCGGGTAGCCTCGCTCGAGACGCCCTGGCTCAAATGAAGACGATGGGGCAGTGGGCGACAGGTATACTGCTGATCGGTGATGCTGGTCGAAATAGCGAGACCGCTATTGTTTATGAAGATTTTATTCAAAGCTACAGCGGACCACTGACGATGACGCGCGATGCGATTGATCTGGTTAAACACAGCAGCCAAATAATCATTGAACGACCCGATACGCTCCTGGTGATGTCCTTTGCTCAACTCCAAAAATTATTTCAACTCGTCTATTACCCAAAAGTTTTGACGTTTAGTATGCAGCTGACCAGCCTCGTCGAGGCGCTTCATAAATTTACGATTACCTATCCAGTCTCAGTAACGGTTTTATTTAAAGAGCAACTGATTGTGGCTAGCGGCGGAGAAGTCACCTCAACCCCATGGGAAAATCCAATGGCCATTTGGCGAGGCAGTGTGGCCGCTAAAGCTTCAGTGTATTGGTTGTGGACACCAAAAAAGACGCTCGAAAGCGTCTCTTCAAGTTTGCTAATTTAGTACATATGATATTGGTGGGCGAGGGGGGAATTGGTCACATTCTGCGACCCCGAAACTTTCATACTATCAACAAGTTGACAATCTGAAAGGTTTCCTTGCGAACTGTCGCTGGCAGTTCTCACCCCCACACCCTTGCCGAGAACCAGATTTTGTTCGTCCCCCTTAAGGCGGACGGCGCTGCTTGCAGCGCTACTAGCGTATACACACTAGCAAGTGTGTATAGTTCTTTTATATCTGGTACCGCGAGCCGGACTTGAACCGGCACGTCCAAATGGACACCAGATTTTGAATCTAGCGTGTCTACCAAATTCCACCATCGCGGCACAAGATATAAAAGAACCGTCTACCAATTCCGCCACTCACCCAGGAACCAATATCATATGGCAAATCGTTTGATTTGCGTTTGCCCATTCCTCTCGTAATCAGCGTAAGAGGAATGGCGGTTGCCACCAATGTATTGTACAATAGAACTCAATAGGAACCAATAGATATGAGACCAGACGACGTCAATACCACCTCGGCTAATCCACCAACCTCTCCCCAGCGGGCTAATGAATCTACCCCAAATTACCCAGCCAGTCAACAGGCCGCCGCCGAGCTGTTGCGCAGTCAAATTAATACGCTCTACGACGCACCAAGCGCTGCCTTAGGCACCACGCCCCAGGCTACTCCTTCTCCACTCGAAGATGTTAACCCTTACGACCGCACCCACGACAGTCATCCACAACCACAGCCTGATCAATGGAAACAATACCATAGCGCCTGGCAAACCTATTACCAAAAATACTATGAAGGCTATTATTCTCACCACTTGGAGAACGCAAAACAAGCCCTGCGATCACAAACCACCGCAGCCAAGCAATCAGGCTACTTTACGCAGCCAGACGAACCGATAACCGAAGCTAGCGTCCTCAGCAGAGACGAGGCCCTGTTTGACTTACGTCAGAAGTTACTGGTAAAAGTCCAAAGCTCAGCAAAAAAAGTGCGCAAAAGCCGACACTTCATTCCGATTGCATCCGCTTTTATTGTCGTCCTTTTGTTTTCGTTCCTCCAGTACAACCGAGTATTAATTGGAAGTGTTACAGCATACGTCAGCCCTGGCAGTATCGATCCACAAAATATCGTTGTCGATCCAACGACTGACATTACTGTTGGACCAGCTTCGCGCCTCATCATCCCCAAGATTAATGTTGACGTTCCCGTTGCCTACGACGTTGGTAATGATTCCGTATCGCAATTAAAGGCCATGGAGGGCGGCGTCGCACATTTCGCCATTCCCGGTGCCAGTAGCCATCCAGGACAAATCGGTAATACGGTTCTATCAGGACACAGCAGCAACGACATCTTGGATAGTGGCGATTATAAATTTATTTTTGCTCAGTTAGAGAAGCTGACAATCGGAGATAGTATCTATGCAAACTATAATAGCAAACGCTACACCTATACTATTACAAAAAAAGAGATAGTGAAGCCAACTGAGGTTAATAAGCTGGTATACGAGACAACCAAACCGGTCCTCACCTTGATTACCTGCACGCCACTAGGAACCGCTATCAGTCGTCTGCTTGTGACCGCCGAGCAGGTCAGTCCAGATCCGGGTGCGTCTGCTGCCGCACCGATTGTAGCGACAGCTACCGAAACCCAAGCAATCCCTGGCAATTCGCCGACATTCTTTGAACGACTTTTTGGCAGGTAGCTCTTAGGGCAAAATCATTCGGACACGCTGCAACTGATAACCTGTCGTGTTCTTACCCACACTGTACAGATACCGATTGTTCTGGCTCACGACGACATCCTGACCAACCACTACTTGATTGATAGTGTGGCTATTGCTGCCGTCAGACTCTCGAATGGTCACAGCGCCACTATAATCGGACCAAACATAATTATCATCTAACCATTTAAGTGGCCCGACCGTTGCCGTAACATCGCTCGCCACGGTAGAAGTCGTAACTTTTTTATGTTCAATATCATAACTTGCAAAGTTTGCTCCAGATTGAACCAACACATAATCTCCAGAAGGACTAAATGACACCCGCTCAACACTAGTCACAAAATTAAACGTATCAAAGGGTGCGAGACTACCGTTATTGTCACCGCTCGAACCCGGATAACTACCGCTCAAGATAGAAACTTTATTGCCTTCAGTGATAACAATATAATCTTGATTGAAGTAACGTGACGTCGAAATACCAAGCGGTACGTCAGCAGCGCTCGTAACGGTGCGAATGACGTGGGGTTTATTATCTCCGTCGCGGTACAAACCAACCACGCGTTTCGCCGGATTGGTCGGATCTATACCAACATAAGTAACCACATTTGTTTCGAATAGTTCAAAACTGGTCACGTTCGTAACAAGAGTCCGTGAAATAGTTCCCGCGTCTAAGTCTATTTTGCGGATGTCGCCACCAACACCAAGTGCATACAAGATATTACCGCTCGTGCCAGACAACTTGACCGAAGTAATATCAAAATCAAGCAACTTCGTTATGTTTTGAGTCGCGCCGACATCTCTGCTGTCAAGCACTAGCCATTCTTTTTTATCGCCATAGTTATGTTGGAGCAAGACAAAGCGTCCGCCAGTGTCCCATTGATCAACCCGAAAAGCGTGAACGATACCCGTGGTTGCGGCTTCGCTGTATAGTAAAGCAGGTATTGTCAAGGTCGTTGTCTTGACATCGTCAGACTGCAGATTCACCAACTGAAACGTCGGAACGGCAGCGTCCTGTTGTAATAACATGTTATGGCCATCGACGGTCGCCAAGCTGGCGTGAATTGAGGTGTACTGAGCAACAGGAGTAACGGTTCTATTTTTCGGTATGAGACGAACATAATTAAGCCAGGTTAAAGTACCGGCTTTAATATCGAGCGTTTTTTGCCATGTTTCATAACCATCACGCCACATGGCAAACTTGTGGGTTCCGGCGAGAACAGAGTTTTTTGTAGGTGTCTTTGCACTAATGGCAACACCGTCAATCTCTATAGTAGCCCCCGAAGGAATGGTTCCAAACTGCAGCAGGGCGCCCTGTTCAACGCGCCCGTTGTCCGTATCAAACCGATACCCCAGGGTAATAAAGACAAGGCCCGTCACAATAACTAAAACCGAAACAGTCATAGCCACATAAACCGCTATGCGCGTAATAAGTTCTTTCTTTTTTGAGGCCCGACGATACATCTGCCTTTAATTATA
>JAYTAD010000026.1:0-16627 GCA_043737705.1 Candidatus Saccharimonadota bacterium
AAAGTTTTCTATGATGATGACGCTCGAGCTCGTGTGCTGGGTGGTGCCAAAGCGCTGTATGATGCGGTTAAGGTTACGTTTGGACCAAAAGGCCGCAACGTCGTAATCGCCAAAGGTTACGGTGGACCAGTGGTGACGCATGACGGTGTGACTGTCGCCGAAGCAGTTGATCTGCCTGAAGTTGACGACGAAACGCTCGGTTATAAAGTCGGCGCCGAACTGATTAAACAGGCTGCCAGCAAGCTGAATAAAGTCGTTGGCGACGGGACGACAACGGTGACGGTTCTAACCTATCATATTCTTCGCGAAGCCAATAAATTAATTGCGGCCGGACACAACCCCCAAGAATTACGCAAAGGTATCGAGTCGGCGGGTAGCGAGGTGATGACTAAACTGACCAAGCTGAGCGAAAGCATCGAAGGCAAGTCCGAACGCGTCGCTGAAGTCGCCACGATTAGTGCCGGCGACGAAACTATCGGCAAATTGATTGCCGGTGTGATTGAACGCGTTGGTAAAGACGGCGTCGTGACGGTTGAAGCGAGTCAAGGCTTGGAACTGGAAGCGGAAGTAGTGGAAGGCTTTACGTTCGACCGTGGCTTTGTCAGTCAATTCTTTATTACCGACGCTGGCCGCCAAGAAGCGGTCTACGAGAAACCTGCTATCATTATTACCGATAAAAAAATTAGCCATGTTCAAGAATTTTTGCCACTCTTGGAAAAACTAGCTGCCGCTGGTAAAAAAGATGTCGTGCTGATTGCCGATGAAGTCGAGGGCGAAGCGTTGAGTATTTTGGTTCTGAATAAACTCAAAGGTGTCTTTAACACGGTGGCGATTAAAGCCCCGGCTTTTGGTGATCGCCGCAAGGAAATTCTGAGCGATATTGCGACACTGACAGGCGCGACCGTGATAAGCGAAGATCGTGGTCTGACATTTGAAAACGTTGAACTCGACGTTATCGGCTCAGCCCGAAAAGTAATTGTCAGCAAAGACGCCACAACGATTATTGAGGGTGCGGGTAAGGTTGGTGATATCAAGGCTCGCATCAAACAAATTCGTTCGCAGCAAGCTAATGCCACGAGTGAATATGATAAAGAGCAATACGACAAACGCGCCGCGGCGTTAAGTGGCAAAGTGGCTGTTATTAAAGTTGGCGGTGCCACCGAGACTGAAATTGATGAAAAGAAGTTCCGCGTCGATGACGCTGTGGCGGCCACCAAAGCGGCCTTAGCCGAGGGTATCGTAGCAGGCGGCGGAGTGACGTTGGTCAATCTATCGGTAGGTATTATCGCCGACGGGGCTGATTCAATCAGTGCTGGTCGTCAAATCCTCAAAAACGCGCTTAAACAGCCGTTCCTACAGATTACCGAGAACGCTGGCCTTCGGAGTGAAGCGCTGCTTGCTCAAGTCGAAGCCAGTAAGCCTGGCTTTGGGATTGACGTGAATCATCCCGAGTTGGGCGTGATTGATGTTAAAAAAGCCGGTGTGATTGATCCAACCCGCGTCACCAAAGAAGCGGTCCAGAATGCGGTTTCGATTGCTTCAACCGCGGCGACTATGGGTGCCCTGGTGGTTGACGTGCCAGAACCAGAAGCTCCCGCTGCGGCTGGTGGTATGGGTGGGGGAATGGGCTTTTAGCCCTCCGCTAGTTTAATTAAAAATACCCGCGCGATGCGGGTATTTTTATGTTGAGGGGGGGGCTCTATAGCTGGGGAGTTGACAGAAAGTCGATCTCTTTGATGATATCGAGCAGTGCTTGGGCGCGACGGGTTTCGTCGGCAATGGCCTGAGCGGCGGCATGAGCGGGAGCAATTAAGGTTTTGTCGTCGGTGCTACGCAGAAGCAACAGGTAAGTATCAAACTTTTCTTCGGGAGCGAGGTCGAGCTTGTCGACCAATGGGCGAAGTTCGAGCAGAGCGTCTTTTTTAATACTTTCTAGGTCACTTGACGGTGCGCTGTACCCAATAATTGGCGCGACAATAGGTTCTGGCATAATTGGCTCGACGACAACTGGTGCTGGCGTGTCAGTTTTTTTAGGTGTTTCTTCAAATTGTAAAACTTCGTCAGCTTGTTGGCTGACCCCTGCTAGTACTTTAGCGAGTTCTTGGTCGTCACTGATTGATTGTGTTGCTTGCGGTTGAATATCCATGGCCCACCCCTGACATTAATACTTATGCTTCTTTACTAAATACTGTATCATAGACATATATAAGTGAGCAATACTGCTCGGGAGATAAATTATGTTAGATGATGCCAATGTCCTGAACCAACGCGACCCCGCCGGAGCGCTTGCGGTTGCGGCCGCGCAATATGCCCAAGTAGACTTTGAAGTCGATATATGGAACGGAGATAACGATCAACGCACCATTTTGAACGTCGTGGTGGCGGGCATGGGCGGATCTGCCCTGGCGGCGCTGCTGGTGAAAGCCTGGCTCAAGGCCGATATCAAGGTGCCATTTGAAGTCGTGCGCAGTTATGACCTGCCGTCGTATGTGAGCGAAAATACCCTCGTGATTGTTAGTAGCTACTCGGGCAACACCGAAGAGACTCTCAGTGCCTTGGAACAGGCCGAAAAAAAAGGTGCGCAGCTGGGGATTATTGCCGCTGGGGGAGCGCTGATGGATACCGCCGCTAGCTACAAAGTCGCTCATGTCTCGTTACCCCAGAATCTTCAGCCACGTATGGCAGTTATTTATAATCTGCGCGCTCTGATTGCGCTATTGGCCAACTTTGGCATTGTCGATAAAGAAAAACTCTACGAAATTAAAGCCACGGCCGGATGGTTAAAGGGCGAGACTGAACAGTGGGCAGGTAGCGTACTGGTCGATAAAAATTACGCCAAACAATTAGCTCTTTTGGCGGTTGGCAAAACACCGGTATTTTACGGCGGAACGCTCACCGCACCCGTCGCTTACAAATGGAAAATTAGCTGGAACGAAAATGCCAAAAATACTGCGTTTTGGAATGAACTACCAGAATTTAATCACAATGAGTTTATCGGTTGGACGTCTCATCCCATCGAAAAGCCATTTGCCGTGTTTGACTTGGTGAGTCACTTGGAACACTCTCAAATTTTGAAACGATTCGAGATATCAGATAGACTACTGAGTGGGCAGCGACCAAAATCGACCGTCGTTAATCTGCGGGGTGACACGGTTATCAAACAGTTGTTATGGGGGAGTATCTTGGCTGATTTTGTCAGTATTTATGTTGCCATCTTGAATGGAGTTGATCCCACCCCAGTCCCGCTAATAGAGAAACTAAAACAAGAATTGATTTAGCACTCGGTAGCATTGACGGTAAAGTTAGCTATACTGGCGCAATGACTCGATTGGGTCTTTGCGCGATGCGCGGATGGCAGGATAAAGACCAAAGACCATTCCCATCGAGACGGATAGGCTGAGCGCAACCGCGACGATTTCCCAATTGATAATAGGGTCAAATGTTAAGAAGGTGCTGATACCAAAGGCCAATAGGTAGCCGACGCCGTAGCCGGAAATGCCGCCGCCTAAGCCAATTGCCAAAGCTTCAATCAGAAATTGGACGGTAATGTCGGTGTTAGTAGCGCCAAGGGCTTTGCGGATGCCAATTTCGCGAGTTCGTTCGGCGACGCTGACCAACATGATGTTCATGATGCCGATACCACCGACGAGGAGTGATATTCCCGCTACGGCAACCGTTAAACCGGCAATTGCATAGAACAGTTGGCTGGTGGGCTGAGATATTTGATCACCTGTCAAAATAGTAAAGTCATGCTCACCCTGGTGGGAGGTAATCAGTAGCTTGTTAAGGTCAATAATAGCCTCGTTAAGCTTGGTGACTGAATCACTCCGTACGTTGATTTGTTGAATCTGCGGGATGCCTTGATTAAGTTGTTTGCCGCTTGCCAGACTTATCACGACCGCATTGTCAAAATCAACCGAATTATAGTTAATGGGGTTATTGGTTCGCTTGAGGATACCGATAACGGTAAAGGGCTTGCCTCGAATGGTTAATAACTTGCCAATTGACTGGTCGGTTCCAAAGACATTAACCGACAGCTGCGCTCCAATGGTTGCAATGTCCTGATTGCTAGTGCCACTAATAAACTCGCCCTCCTGAAGTTTGAGGCCGCTAATTAGTGCTAGCTCTGGGGAGGTTGCTACAATCGGTGTCTGGTTGGGCGCGATTGAGTCTGCCTTAACGGTGCCACTCAGGACCATTAAAGGGGCTACGGCATCAATATGCGTGGCGGTATCGATAAGTGTTAAATCGGTTTCGGTGAGGGTACTAGCGGCAAAATCACGGTGTGGACTAGCCTGAGTCAGATTCGAGAGTGGATCGGAGACCGTAACACCGGGGCGGATAACGGCAATATTACCTCCCAGGGCATCTATTTGATCGCCTACGACTTTGCTGGCTCCGGCGCTGAGCGCCAGGATAGTCGTAATGCTGGCGACACCGATTGTCACACCGAGCATCGTCAGACCACTTCTCATACGGTTACTGCGGAGCGATTGTTGGGCATTTTGGATATGGTTGAGGAGGAGGAAGCGCATTATCTATGGCTCGTTTCGGGAGTAGGCTGCGATTTTTTTGATTTGCGCATTCGTCGTGATGAACGATCTTTTAGTTTGACGACTTTTGGTGTAGGTGGTGAACCAAGTGGGTGCATGGGCGCTGTCAGTAGTTTCTCTTGGGTTGGTAGGTGCGTGTCGGTATCGATGCGACCATCGAGCATGGTGATAACTCGGCTGGCGTAGGTGGTGAGGGTGGGGTTGTGCGTGACCATAATAATGGTGTTGCCGCGTTTATGAAGACCGGACAGTTCTTCCATAATGATGTGACTGGAGCGCGAGTCGAGATTACCTGTCGGCTCGTCAGCCAAAATAATTGACGGCTGATTGACGAGTGCCCTGGCGATTGCAACCCGTTGCGTCTGGCCACCCGACAGTTGGTAGGGCATATAGTATTCGCGTTCATTGAGGTGGAAGTTGCGCAGCATGTCGCTGGCTAAAATGAGACGTTTGGTGCGGCCAATTCCTTTATAGGTAAGTGGTAGAGCGACATTTTCAATAATGTTGAGACGCGATATCAGGTTGAAGCTTTGGAAGATAAAGCCAATTTGCTGGCTTCGGATACGAGCCTGTCGCCGGGCGCTGAGTGTCGCGACAGATCGGCCGTCAAGGGTATAGTCGCCATCTGTTGAACAGTCGAGTAACCCGAGGATGTTCAGTAATGTGGTTTTACCGCAGCCACTGGGACCCATGATGGCGATAAATTCACCTTTTTGAATAACCAAATCTATCCCATCAAGTGCAAAATGTTCGGCATCACCAATTCCAAACCGTTTTTTGAGGTCGTGGAGTTCAATAACTGGTATGGGAGTGGTTTTTTCCATTGTACTACCATTATAGAGAGGTTTAGTGGTATACCGCAACCCATAGACTTGGCGTGGAAATGACAACTGCTATAATTATTGTGTTGGAGAGGTGGCCGAGTGGTTGAAGGCGCACGCTTGGAAAGCGTGTGTGCCAGCAATGGTACCGTGAGTTCGAATCTCATCCTCTCCGCCAGTTAGAAATTATTCGTTCAGGCTGGGCTATCAATCTCGCTTCGGATTACGACGGTCACCGGAACACAGCCCACTTGCTATAACTTGAGTCGCCTTCGGGTTGTTCCTTTTGTCGGGAGCTCTAGCCAAATTATTGATACATACCATATTTTATATTATAATAAGTCAGATATATGTCAGAAAAACAATTGTATAACCCAGACAATAACCCGGAGTATAATAACCGCCGGTTTGGTCCCGGTGAACGATTTTCGTTTGAGCGGACTGAGGAAAATGGATTGGATATCCTAATAAAAAGAGGTAGCAGTTCCGAGTTATATGAAAACCTGGACCGGGAGTTGCTTTGGAGTGAATTTATGGCTTATATCGGAACCAATTTTCCGGAGGCCAAATTACGCTCGCCGGAAATACTCGGCTTAAGTCGAGACAGGACTGAGTTAAAAATGGAGTACATTAGTTCGCCACTACTGGCGGCTGAAAATGGACTCGGCTCACTGGACGGTGATCGATTTAGCCGCTTCGTTCAGTCGCTAGAAATATTTGACCAAGCTGGCGGACAATGGCAGCCTCGAACACATCGGGACGATTCGAACGATCATACCCCCTACGATCAAGTCGATAAAAGCTGGGGTGAGTGGTATAGGCACACTGGTATTAGCGGACTAGTCACGCCTGAAATGGACTTCGAGGCGCGCCGACTAGTTGATGAGTACAAGCAATATCTAACCCCCCGTCTACAGCATGGAGATTACTTCCCGTGGCAGATATTCGATGATAACGGCGAATGGATTACGTTTGACGCTGAGCATGCCAGTGAAACCAAACCCCGATATTACGACCTAGCCTATATCTATGCCCGGACATTTGTCTTGGCGCGTGATCCCGATACGGCCAGGCGGTTGTTGGCAGAGTTTTTGCCTCAGCATCCTGAATCTGAGGAAGATTTTTTCAAGGCCTTCTTGCCAGTATTGATGTCGCGCTCCATGGGAATGTTTCTCGATACCTATTTTGCTACGAAAAGAGGGCAGTTTGGCTATAAGGACTATGCCAAAGATCTTTACGACCGCTGTCTGCAGCGAAGTCTGCCGGCCTTATTGTCGAGATGATAGTGGTCAGCTAGGGCAAACCAAAAGTGATGTCCGTAGATTACTGATGACCCAAAAAGTCAGGCATGTCCCTGCCTAGTGTTCTATGTCTCGTTTGTTTTATCCACTGCCCAAGTTGTTATAGTATGAGATAGATTGCAGATTCCATACCCGGCCGTACCACCAATTTGAAAATGTTTTGATTATCGTATTACATCAGATATCGTCTTAACTAATTGTTCGTTAAAGACCGATGGTATAACTTCGTTTGCGGTTGGATTTTCGACGAGTGATGCAATGGCCTCGGCGGCGGCAATTTTGTGTTGATCGGTAATCTTTTGGACACCGTGATCAAGCGCGCCACGGAAAATTCCAGGGAAGGCGATGGCGTTATTGACTTGGTTAGGGTAATCGCTTCGACCGGTGGCGTAGACGGCCACACCTGTTTTTTGGGCGAGTTCGTAACTTAGTTCGGGCTCGGGGTTGGCCAAGGCAAAGATAATTGGCTGCGCGGCCATCGTCTCGACAAGCGCTTCATTTAGCAGATTGGCTTTGCTGACACCGATAAAAATGTCGGCACCATGTAGCGCATCTTCTAGGTTCCCTGATGTATTATTAGGGTTTGTTATTTCTAGCAGAAGTTTTTTTTCGGGGTTCAAATCTGCACGGTCATGACTAATAATACCTTTACTATCGACCAAAATAATTTCGGGCTGGGCGTACAAATGGAGCAATTTTGCGACCGCAGTACCAGCGGCACCAGCGCCGACCATGACAATTTTACAGTCACTCAATCTTTTATTAGTGACCTTCATGGCGTTAATTAAACCGGCTAGTATGACAACTGCCGTACCGTGTTGATCGTCGTGAAAGACGGGAATATCGAGCGTAGCTTTCAATCTTTCCTCGACCTCAAAACAAATTGGTGCAGCGATGTCCTCAAGATTAATTGCTCCAAAACTCGGTGCGATGCGCGTAATCGTATCGACAATTTCGTCGGCCGTACGTGCATTGATAACGATTGGCACCGAATCGATACCGGCAAAATTCTTAAAGAGCAGCGCTTTTCCTTCCATGACTGGCATGGCGGCCTTTGGTCCGATATCGCCCAGACCTAATACGGCCGTACCATTGCTGATGACGGCCACGAGATTATTTGTCCAGGTGTAGACCGGCAACAAAAGAGGGTCGCGGGCGATAGCTAGGCAGGCTGCTGCTACGCCTGGACTGTAGTAGGCGCTTAGCTTGGCTTGATCGAGCGGCTCATTGTCACGTAGCGCTAGAGTAATTTTACCTTTAAATTTTTTGTGTAGTTCGAGTGAGGTGTCGTAAATATCCATGGCTACATTATATACCAATGACGGTCGTTTGCTGAGTCCTTTCAAAATTAAAGTAGCGCATAATGAACAAAGCAGCACGCTATATATAGCGCTTTTTGTTGCTTTATGCTACAATGAAACCCCATGGAGGCTTATAGCGTAACATGGCAAAAAAACAGAAATACATATTTGTAACTGGGGGTGTACTTTCAGGGGTAGGTAAGGGCATTACTGCTGCTAGTATAGGTGCTGTACTGCAGGCAAAAGGGACTGTCGTTTCCGTTCAAAAATGCGACCCGTATCTCAATGTGGATGCGGGCCTTTTGAATCCGGCGGAACACGGTGAATGCTTTGTCACTAAAGACGGAGCCGAAACAGATCTTGATCTGGGACATTATGAGCGATTTTTAGACATTGAATTGACGCAAAAAAGCGCGACGTTGGCCGGACGCCTGCTTAGTCAACTGATAGCCGACGAACGTGCCGGTAAGTTTGGTGGCAAAACCGTGCAACTGGTTCCGCATCTGACGCACGCAATTCAGGATGCAATTGAAGTAGCCAGTGTCGGGTCAGACGTTCATATCGTCGAAATCGGTGGAACAGTCGGTGACTATGAAGGCTTGAGTTTCGTAGAAGCAATTCGCGAGTTTGCCGGCCGGGTTGGCCGAGAAAACTGCCTGTACGTCCACGTCGTCTACGTGCCATTTATTGGCACTAGCAAAGAATTCAAGACAAAGCCTGCTCAGAATGCCCTCAATGATTTACGTGGATTTGGAATTGTACCTGACTGTGTCGTAGTGCGTACCGATGACCCTGCTCCCGAAAGTGTGGCCAGTAAGATTGCCTTATTTGGCGGTGTGAGTGAACATGCCGTTATATTGTTGCCAAACGCTGACACGGTGTATGAGGTACCGCTGACGATTGCCAAAAGTGGAATTAACGACTTATTGACTAAGTTTACCGGTAATGACAGCAAACCCGATTTATCCGTTTGGAAAAAAATAGTCGCGTGCCAAGCTGCTAAACCAGCCACGAAAGTACGCATCGGTCTGGTTGCTAAATATATGGATAATGAAGATACGTATATTTCGGTTCTTGAGGCGCTTAAAAGCGCTGCGTGGCAAGAAAACGTTGACCTGACAATTGGGTGGGTTGACGCATCAACAGCTCAGGAAGCCGATTTTACAGATTATGACGGGCTTGTTGTACCTGGTGGCTTTGGAGCTCGTGGAATTGAAGGAAAAATTGCGGCTGCGCACTACGCCCTGACGCATAATGTACCGTATTTGGGCATATGCCTAGGATTACAAGTCGCAGTTATTGCGAGCGCCAGAATTGGTGGCTTGAAACAGGCAAATAGTACTGAATTTGAGCCACATGCCACACAAAACGTCGTCTATATTATGGATGGTCAGGCTGGTAAAGAATCAACCGGCGGCACACTACGTCTGGGTAACTACGAGGCAATACTTACTTTGGGATCAAAAGTTGCCGCTCTTTACGGCCAGCAAACAGCCACCGAACGCCATCGCCATCGTTATGAGGTGAACCAATCCTTTATGCACGAAATTGCAGCTGGCGGATTAGCTATTAGTGGTACATCAGCAGATGGAACACTTGTTGAATATATCGAAGCGCCAGCACGTGATTATTTTGTCGCAACCCAGGCGCATCCAGAATTCAAAAGCCGACCGACGCGACCGCACCCACTCTTTGTGGGGCTAATCCAAGCCTCAAAATCGGTCAAACCGGCCCTTCAACACGAAGAGAGTCTGGTGCATTTCTGAGCACTTTTTGTAGCTCTGTTATAATGATGCTTAATGAATAATATTGCCCAAATTATCAAACAAGCGCTCTTTGACGCGTTTGCTATTGACCGTGATATACGCCTTTCACGACCCGAGCAGCAGTTCGGTGACTATGCTACTAATATTGCCCTGCAGGTGGCCAAACAACTTGGCAAAACGCCGCAGGAGGTTGCTGAAGCCTTGGCTGCTAGATTGAGGGAGACTAATGTTTTTACCGAAGTCAGTGTTGCGGGCCCCGGTTTTGTTAATGTGCGCGTTAGTGCAACAAGCTTGGCGCGCGAATTAGACCAGGACTGGAGCGATACGTTTGGGGAAAATCAGACTGGCGATGGTAAAACGGTCGTCGTTGAATACCCCAGTCCTAATATGGCCAAGCCCTACAGCGTCGGTCATCTTCGACCAGGTAACCAAGGCTGGGCAGTCAAATGCCTGATGGAGGCAAGTGGATGGAAGGTCATTACCGATAATCATCTGGGTGATTACGGAGCGCCTTTTGGGGTGTGGGTGACCGGTTTTTTGAAATTTAGCAGCGATGAGGCTTTGGAGCGTGACGGTGTGTATGAACTTGGCCGCGTCTATATTGCCACCAAACAAGCCCTCAAACAGGAAAAAGAACGTGGCGAATCGGTATTGGCGGATGAGGTTCAACAGTGGCTCATTAAACTCGAGCAGGGTGACGAGCAAACCAAGGCGTTTAGTGAACGTTTTAACCGTATTTCACTCGAACATATCCATAAAGTCATGAGACGCCTAAAGATTTCGACTGACTATGAACTGGGTGAAGCTTTCTTTGCGCCATTTGGCAAAGAGGCTATTTTGAAATTACTCGAAACTGGCGTTGCTGTGCAAAACGAAGACAGTTCAATCATTGTTCCACTAGACGATTATGGATTTGACGTACCGCTACTGGTGCAAAAGAGTAATGGGGCCGCGCTGTATGCAACCAGTGACCTAGCGACAATCTTGTACCGCGAAGAACACTGGCATCCGGATAAGGTAATTTATTGCGTTGGGGCTGAGCAACAATTTTATTTTACACAATTATTTGCGATGGCAAAAAAACTTGGTATTACAACCGATTTGTACCACTTGTGGTTCGGCGTCATTGACCAACGCAATGACGATGGCACACGTGAAAAGATGAGCAGCCGCAAAGGTGTTATTTTGATGGAAGAGCTGCTTGATAAAGCCGAAGAGCGGGCGCGTTCAGTCGTTGAGGGCCGAGACATTTCAACCGATGATATACAAAAGATTGCACTCGGAGCAATTAAATTTAGTGACTTCGGGGCCGATCGACGGACTAATATATTGTTCGATTGGGATAGTATTTTTGCACTGACTGGTTTTAGTGGGCCTTATATTCAATATGCGGCCGTTCGAGTGAACAAAATTATTAGCGACAATCCGAGCGCCCAGACATCCGAAATTTCTGACTATGATTACGAAGTCGAGAAAGCCATTTTGTCAAAAATACTGGAATATCCAGAAGTGGTAGAACTCGCGGCCACCAGTATCGAGCCCCACAAACTTGCCACGTATTTGTATGAGCTAGCGCGTGAAATGAACCGTTATTATGAGTCGACACCGGTAGCAACGGGGGATGTCAGTCCTGTTCAGAAACAGGCGCGACTCGGTATGCTCAAAAAGGTGAGTCATATATTTACTCACGGTCTGAATCTACTCGGTATTGAGATTCCTTCTCGAATGTAGGACTGACACCATAGTGGTGCTTTTATCAAAAATCGTAAAAATGGTATAATTTTCTTAGAAATAAGAGGATTTTTCATGCCAACTACTAAAAAATTAACGACTCCAAAGCCAAAAATTATCAGTGCTGCGCAGCAAGCAAAGCTGGGATCTACTAAACTTGCCGGTGCCGGAAAAAACCAGTTAACGGGATTTCTTAATTTTATTCGGACACAAGGGGTCGTCGGACTAGCGGTCGGGTTGGTACTTGGTGGTGCAGTCAGCGTACTCGTCAAATCGCTGATTGATAATGTTATCATGCCACCGATTGGGCTGATGCTCGGCTCGGCCGAAGGCCTTAAGGGCCTCACGTGGGTAATCGGCGCTACAGATGACGGCAAGAATGCTGTCTTGCGCTACGGCGTGTTTCTCAATGACATTATTAACTTTATCGTGATTGCCCTGGTTATCTATTTGGTTATTCACTTACTGAAATTTGACAAGCTTGATAAAAAGAAGGAGTAGTTATGACTTTAAAAATCGATAAGTCAGACGACGACTGGGCCAAAGAATTGACAGCTGAACAGTACGCCGTCTTGCGTCAGAAAACGACCGAAGCACCATTTTCGGGAGAATACGACAGTGTGTTCGATCCAGGTACCTACCGTTGCGCGGCGTGCGGAAGTGAACTATTTGCTAGCAAGACAAAATTTGATGCTCACTGTGGTTGGCCCAGTTTTTACGACGCAATTCCAGGCAAGGTAATACTTCGTGATGATATCAGCCTGGGAGTTAAGCGCATTGAAGTGACCTGCGCGATGTGCGGCGGACATTTAGGGCACGTCTTTGAAGGTGAAAAATTTGGGACGCCAACTGATCAGCGCTATTGCATTAACTCTCTTAGCCTACAATTTAAGCCAAAAAAATAAATTACAACACTTTCGCAGCCTTTGAATGATTATGGTGTGATATTATAAAGCCATAAGTGTAATTTGAGGTGTAAAGGATTGCCAATGACTCGTTGTCCAGAGGTTCTACGTGCGTTTCCAGAAAAACATAATAATGTCGATAAAGTCAAAGGCTATCGTCGTTATGACCAAGGTGGGCATACGGTTCCTCGTCCACCCGACGGCGAAGCGGCAATAAAAAGAAGAGATTTACAGGAACGTTTTCGTAAACGTGTCTGGGGTAAGGTACAGCAAGATGAACGTGGTTTTGTTCCGGAGAAAATCGAGCATAACCATCTACGACCAGAAACAATACGCTTTGTTCCGGAGCCTTTTACTTATCTAGAACTAGGTCGACAAGCGAGTGAGTTTGAGCCCGAACTACCAGTTCTTGCCTTTAAGGACGACATTCTTGAAAGCGTCGCGCTTCACCAAGTAACAATTATTACTGCCGAAACTGGAGCGGGAAAAAGTACTCAAGTGCCGGCCTATCTTGCGAAAGCTGGGTATCACGTCAACATGACTCAGCCAAGGCGAATCTCGGCAAGCTCGGTTGCGAGACAAATTCAAAAGGAAACGTTAGCTGTCCTTGGATATGAAGCCGATGGTTTGGTAGCCTGTCATACAGCCGGTGAAAACACGATAGTAGAGGGAAAGACCCGAATTACGGTGTTGACCGATGGCTTGCGTCTGGTGCAAGAGTTTAGCCAGCGTGATGAGTTAGCGCACGAAGTTTTGATTATTGACGAAGTACATGAACGCAATGGAAATATCGATATGTTGATGGCCCAGGTAAAGCGGCTAACCCAATTGAAACCAGAGCTCCGTGTTGTCATTATGAGCGCTACTATGCAAGCTGAAAAACTGGCAAATTACTTTGCAAATGATGATGAGCGACCGCCAATTATCAATATTCCTGGTCGGAACTATGAAGTAGCAAGGAGTGAAGAGTCAAATTCAACCATCGTTGAACAGGTTACGAAATACGCCAGCGATGGTCATAATATTCTTATCTTTTTGCCTGGTGTGCGCGAGATTGAAGATACTATGAGTGCCATAAAAAAAGAACTTGAAGCCAAGGGTATTATGGATGCTACCATTCTGCCGCTTTATAGTAAGCTTTCTAAAAAAGATCAAGAAGCTGTCATGGGTATGTATCCAGGACCGAAAATCATTTGTGCAACTAATATAGCCCAAACGAGCATTACTATTCCGGATGTTACCGTCGTGCTGATGAGCGGTTTGGAACGTCGCACTGAGATTGACGACGAAGGTACTCAGAGTCTTAACTTACGCCCAGTATCGCGCGCAGATATGAATCAACAAAGTGGTCGTTGTGGTCGCGTAGAGGATGGTATTGCCGTATTGACACGCCTTAGTAAGGATACAACGTTTGTTGCACAGGGTAGTGCTGAACGGACTGACTATCCTATTCCAGAGATTTTACGAACCGATGTTGATCGCAATGTACTTTTGGCTTCTTCCGTTGGGCTCGACTTTGCTGAACTTGAATTTTTAGACCCAATCGAACATTCTGTCATAGAGAGATCAAAGCGAGCTTTGTTTATATTGGGGGCGCTCGATGAAGAGGGTATTATTACGAACCTGGGACGGCGTATGATTAAGTTCCCGATGCGACCTATGTATGCTCGCATGGTGACTTACGCTGAGGATCAAGGTTACAATGCCAATGTCCGAACATATACCGCCGCAATAGTGGCGGCCATGGAGGTGGGGGGCATGCAGTCGTGGTTACGAGATAGTGGTCGAGAATGGCGAGACCTGGTGAGCGAAACCAATAGCTCTGATCATTTGAGTCAACTTGACCTTTTTATTGCAGCACAGCAATTACCTGAAGTTGAGCAGGACAGAATTGGCCTGGACGTTCATAATGTCGCGCGTGCGGAAGAGTTGTATCGCAAGGTATGTAAAAGATCTAAATTGCCAGTCAATCTTAAACTTGACATACCAAACGAAGAAGAGCGTCAGCAGCTACGCCAGGCAGTGACGTCTGGTTTGATTGATTATGTGTATCGTCACGGGGCGAGTGACTATACGCGGCTCGAAGGCGCATCGGGTGCCCCGAGGAAAAAAAGTAGTCGCACGACAGTCATAGGCCAACCGCCACTTATTGTTGGTAATCCGATTGGTGTTGAGAGATATCGAGGGACTTTGCGCACTCAAGAGAATATTATAGCTGACGTGACCGCCGTTTCGGCAGCGGATTTGGGTAGGATTGCCACTAATTTATGTGCGTATGAAAAAGTCGGAAAGTTACGCTGGAGTAAAGGACGCTTGATGGAAGTCCGACGAGAACTGTTTAAATCGAGTCTTCCGACCGGGTCGCAACGCGAAAATGAAGCCACGTCAACCCCAGAGGCAATCAAAGAAGTAGAACAATATGTGATGATGCATTCCGGAAGTGCCTTGATTGGATTAAAGGAATGTAAGAAAACCTTAGAAAATTTACAACGACTAACAACGGATTCACTGCCGTCGGTCACACAAGATGATCTTGAAAACATAATTCGAGTTGCCATGGACGGTGAAGATGGTAAAATTCTTGACCCAACTCATATCGACAATCGAATTCGCGAGATTGTTGGCAAACGGCGTTTGCAACTCGATAACCTGATTGACCCACTAGAACGTCAAAAGATTTATGATAGTTCCCCTAAAACTATCCAAATAACGAATCAAACTTACAAATTGAACTATAGCCACGGCGTCGCTCACTTGCACGTTGATGATCCAGCGGCTGCGCTAGGTTGGCCAGAGGCAATTAGCCTTCCGGATGGACGACCAATCAGGCTTGTCTATGAACGACAGACGTATACGACAAGCGGCCTAAGGCAGTTAGCCGACCGGCTAGTATCTGTATAATCTAGTATACTGAGTCTATGGATAAAAAACTTGCTAACGCACATACCAAACGAATTCTCTGGGTCGATCTGGAGATGACGGGACTTGAGGCCAATGAGGACCTTATTTTAGAAGTCGCGGCGATTGTCACCGACTGGAACTTCAAAGAAATTGCCACCTACGAGGGGATTGTAAAGAACGAAGATTTGGTGTTGAGCGAACGGCTGGCTTTAAACGCTATTTTTTGGGATGCAAATCCGACGTCTCGTGACGGGCTGCTATCGCAAAATAGTCAAGGTAAACCCCTTACTCAGATTGAGGAAGAACTCATGGGTTTTGTTGCTGAACATTTTGAAGCTGACAAACCAGTCCTGCTGGCCGGTAACTCAATCCATATGGATCGACGCTTTATCACTGCCCAGTGGCCAATCCTTGACGCGCGACTACACTATCGAATGCTCGACGTCAGTGCCTGGAAGGTTGTATTTGAAGGCAAGTTTAAGAAAAAGTTTGCTAAACCCGAAGAGCATCGCGCACTGGGTGATATTCGAGGCAGCATTATGGAATTACAATATTACCTGAGTAAAATAAAAGCATGACACACAAAGAACTGCACGACTATCTGTTGAGCTTTCCGAATGCTCGACTTAATTTTCCATTCGGCGAAAAAACTTCAGTGTACAAACTTGGTTATGAAGAAACGGGTGGTGGCAAAATGTTTGCCATTATTCAGGATGACAGCAAACCGCTCCAAGTCAGTTTGAAGTGCGATCCACAACTAGCCGAACGTCTTCGCGAAGCCTACGAAACGGTCTTGCCTGGTTATCATTTAAGTAAAAAACATTGGAATACGATTCTTGTCACCGGGCAGGTACCAGATGACGAATTTCGCAGTCTGGTGCAGCTGAGTTATCGGCTGGTCAGCGGCGAAGAAGTCACAAGTTAACCGTTGGCGGCGTTGAACTCGGCAAATTGCTTTTGGGTTGGTTCAAGATTAGTATAGGCGCTGTCAAGAAATATTTTGAGCGATTTATTATTAGTCGAACTATTAATCTGGCGCATCAAGGCGACAATTGTATCAAGCTGAGAGGCGATTTCGAGTGCATAGGTACGATCGTATATAGCAAGGAGGCGGGCGTCTTCCAGTTTGTTGGTTATATTCGTACCGGCTTCGCTGGCGACAAGTTTTTTATCAAGTTTTGCGACATTAATGCCGCTTTTTAGGAGGGGGGCCGCAATGTCACGATTGGTGTTGGTCAGATAAATCTTGAGGTTACTATTAAGCGTGCGGAGCTGTGTACTCTTGAGCTTATTTTGGGCGTTACCAACAATCGCCTCAGTACTTTGGAGCCGGGCGGCAAGTTGCTTG
>JAYTAD010000027.1:0-2615 GCA_043737705.1 Candidatus Saccharimonadota bacterium
CACCTTGTGAATTGAGCAATCGCCCCTGGAAATTTATTTGTTGATTAATGCCTGGAGCGGCGTTGACGGACGGCTGTATAAAAAGAGCGGACGTAATTAACACGCCCAGCAGGAGGACGTAAGGAATTAGTTTGCGAAAAACAGTTAACACACTTGAATACATTTTTTTGTCTATGTACATTTTTTTAATGATAAAAACGAATTGTCTCACACCTATGCTTTTTATCTGTTTTAAGCATAAAGGCTACGAGTGATTTTTACAAGGGTAAATGCAAAGGTTGACCCCTCAATATATTCCTACGAAGGTAACAGGACGCCACGGTTTTTGAGGATGCTTTTTTCGCGTCGTTCGCCCATCCAAAAGCTCGCCACAACCGCTACAGAGCTGGTATAGAGCGGCCAGAGAGCCAAAAGCCTACTGGTTGTTGCCGTTGTGGCTGCGGTGACGGTTGGAGTAACGGCAGGTTGACCATTCACGATAGCGGCGACGGTCAAGAAGCCGACGCGTCCCAGGGCGTCACTGGCCTGGAGGCCAATCTGGTACGTTCCCGGTTTGCTGTAGCTATGGCTTGATGAAAAACCGATATTGTCACTGCGCGGAACAACTTTATTGGTCGAGTCACCCCACTGGATGTTGACGGCATACGGTGGTGTACCTCCAAGGATATCAATCGGCACGTTCAGCGCTTGTTCGGGGAAAACCCCGCGAAAGACGGCATCGGTGTTAAGTACCAACTGGGCGCCGCCGAAGTCCAAAGTGGTTGACGCCCCGGCCTGTGGGGGTAGGGCATCGTAAAATACGGTAACAGCGTTCGAGTCTGGGCCAGACTGGTTGAGGGCATCGTATACACGAGCAATAAGGAGGTTTTGACCAATCAACAGATCCACGTCAAGCGAGTAGATGCCGGCGTCAGTACAAATGGTTGAGCCGGCAAAGATATCATTTTTAAATAGTTCCACTAGGGTTTTTAGTGGGCAGGTGCCCGAAACGGTGACCGGTGAGGTGCTGAAGCGCTGCCCATTACTCGGCGTCCTTATGGTGGCGCCTTCGGTAGGGGCTTTGCCCGGTACGCTGCCGGTTAAGCCTATCGAACTCGACTCGGGTCCGGGGCTCAAGGCGTATGCGGTGAAGGAAGTCAAAGGCGCACCTACGAGGAGCAGCAGGAGGCCAAGTGAAAGATACGAGGTGTGTTCATGTGGTCGCAGGCGTCCGCTGTGAGGACGATGACGTAGTAGTTTCAGCCGATTTAACATAAGCCATATTATATCATGGATGT
Source organism: Candidatus Saccharimonadota bacterium (assembly GCA_043737705.1). Classification (GTDB taxonomy): domain Bacteria; phylum Patescibacteriota; class Saccharimonadia; order Saccharimonadales; family Saccharimonadaceae; genus UBA1547. The sequence goes on from JAYTAD010000027.1 coordinate 1,278, forward strand.
CGAGGTGGTGCGGGATATCCCAAGAGGAGGATTCGGGTCAGACGCACGACTGGCTACTAAGACTTTTTGGCTCTGCTTATGATGTGGCGATTGTATCGTTTAACGAAGGTTCGCAGAGCAATGAAGCCACCCACTAGCAAGGCTATGCCTATACCAATTAAGGTGTATGGAATAACCCAGAATGTCAGGCTGGAGGTGACAACCTTTCTGCTGTCTCCGTAGGTGACGCGCAATTCGGCTGTATAGCGCCCGAACAGCTGCTTGTTGCCAATGACGCTGCTGTCGAGTGGTTGGTTAAATTTTCGGATGCTTTGTGGCAGGACGTTACGAGGCGGTAGATTGATGTTGACGGCAGCGACTTTTTTACCGAACATATCGGTGATGACGACTTGACCAGCTGGCTGTTCGTGGATATTGCCGTTGTTTTTGATTCGTTGGATGAATTCGAGAGGAGTTGCTTCAAAGACCGAGCCAGTCTTTCCGTTATGATTGACGGAAAACTCTTCAATTGCCATGCTTTCCTTGACGTCACCATTTACCCGAATCAATATCAATGAGCCAAGGCTAGCTGACAAGGATACGCCGGTTCCCTTCAGCTCGGGTGCTGTCGCGGTAAAACGAATGACGCCGTAGTAGCCGCCCGGAGCGGCGTTAGCGGGAACCCTGATGGTGACCGGTAGGTTTTTTATCTGCTTGGGTTTTAGGAGCAGTTCTGGTAAAGGGGCTACCCAACCTTTAAGTGAATAAGGGTTTGCTTGGCCGTCATCTTCTAAGAGAATTTTTGGTGTGCCGTCTTCGCCACCTGCGACAAAATCGTTGACTTGGCCGTTGACAAGCAGGCTGCCGCTGGAAATATCGCGCAGGCTAATCTGGGTTACGATGGTTTGTCCGGGATTGGCCGTCAGGTTGATGACGGGTGGCGCAATCTCCAGAGCTTGGCCGCTACCGCTTGGTGCTGCTTGGGCTGAGACCAGCGACATTGCACTGAACAATCCGATAAGTAGCGAAAGGGCGCTTAGTCCGGCAATGATAAAGAGGGCACGATTTTTCATAGGCTAGAAGGTCGCTGTGCAGACGTACGTTAGAGTACTGGTGTAGGTACCTGCTATCTGGCTACCTGTCACGTTGACGATATAAGAAGCGGTGTAAATTTGAGCATTGGTCGGTCCAGCGCCGCCGCTGGCACTGTTGGCGATACTATCGCCACTGACAAACTTAAAGTTATCAACGGTGTCGTAGCCTGTCATGGCCTGGCCGCGTAGGTCAGTGCCGTTGGGGAGTTGCGCAACTTCGTTACCGACGATAGGTGTCGAGGTGGCAAGTGTGTTAGCTTTTAGG
>JAYTAD010000028.1:0-21233 GCA_043737705.1 Candidatus Saccharimonadota bacterium
TGGGCCCGGGCGGTGTCGGTATCATTATTGAAACCGCAACCGATAATAAAAATCGTACCTTTCCTGAAGTCCGCTCGGCTCTGACTAAAAATGGCGGTCGTGTGGCCGATGCTGGCAGCGTGGCGTTCCAATTTACGCGCAAAGGCGTTATTAACGTTATCGCTAGCGGCGAAGACGCCCTGCTGACAATTCTTGACGCTGGGGCTGAAGATGCAATCGAAGAAGACGGCGACATTATTGTCTATACCGAACAAAAAGAGCTCGCCAAAGTGCGCCAAGCGCTGATTGATGCAGGATTGACTATTAAAGAAGCAGAGTTGCAATACGTACCTAACGCACACGTTGTCATTGACGATCCAGAAGTCGCACGCAAGGTGCTCAAGATTCTCGATGCGCTGGATGATCTTGACGACGTGGTGAACATACACACCAACGCCGATGTTACAGTCGATTTAGGTTAGTAAAATAAACTTGTAATAAGCTTAAGAATTGTTTATGCTTTTAATATGCATAAGCGATACTTAGTCACGTTTATAGTCAGCATATCTGTTATTCTCGGAATTATTCCTCGTCCGGCTGGGGCTATTGCCCAAGATGTTGTTATATCACAGGTGCAAATTGGTAACATCTCGTCCAGCCGTTTGATTGAGCTATTCAATACCAGTGATGATCCAGTTGATGTTACTGACTGGTGTGTTTATCATAGTAGCGCTAGTGGCGTAACTCAGAAAAAGCTAGTCTGTTTTGATAGCATTAATCCTCAGACACATGTAATCTTGAGCGGCTTATCATATACGTTGATGGGGTCGAGTGAATTGGGTATTGTATCAGATTTTCAGATAGACAGTGGTTTGGGTGGCGTGACAGGCGGACATATTTATATCCAGGATAGCTATGGAGTTGAACGTGACCGTATTGGCTGGGGGACTGCTATTCAGCCAGAGACTGCTGTGATTAATTTTGATGGGACTAACTTACAGCACGTACTCGAGCGAAAGACATCAGCTCTGGGTGTCTACATCGATACTGACGATAATAGTGCTGATTTTAAGAACTCGGTGCTTAGACCTATTTATCAAATTGGTGCTATTAGCGAAGTTAATGATATTTGTTCGAACGTTGATGGTATTCAATCACTAATACCGGATGGGTATTATCGTGATGTCGATGGTCTTTGTCAGCCAGAGCCGATCGACATTTGTTTAAATATTGATGGTTTGCAGGTAACGTTACCAGATGGCTATGTACTGGACGATAGCGGGGCGTGTCTACCAGATATCTGCACTAATCTCTCCGGCATCCAGGCGCAGCTTCCATTGGGGTATAAACTTACACTTGACGGTGATTGTATGCTTGACCTGTTGCCTGTCAAAATTACCGAACTACTGGCTAACCCCTATGGAAGTGACGTTGGCAAGGAATTTATCGAACTTTATAATCCAAACGATATTGCCGTAGACCTGGGATTATATATGTTTAAAATCGGGATTATTACACCGAAGTTGTATTCGTTTCCGGCGGGAAGTCGGATAGAACCAAACAGTTACGTCACGTTTTTTGGTAGCGACATTCCTTTCATCTTAGTAAATACGTCAAGCAAAGTTGCGCTCATGACGGCTGATGGTGTCGTAATTGACGAAACGCCAATCTACAATGATTCGAAGGACGATGCAGCATGGGCTTTACTTGATGGAGCATGGCAGTATACGAATCAGTCAACGCCAGGCACCGGCAATATACCATCATTTATTGAGAGTGATGAAACAATAGCGACGAGCCTGCTTGCCCCATGTGCGTCTAATCAATATAGAAACCTCGAGACTAATCGTTGCCGGCTGTTGGCTCTTGCTAGCTCTGTCTTGGCGCCTTGCAAGGACGGTCAGTATAGGAGCGAGGAGACTAATCGTTGTCGTAGTATTGCTGCTGATGCCACCAGCGTGACTTCGTGTAACGAGAATCAGGAGCGCAATCTAACAACGAATCGTTGCCGACTTATTGCTGCTGCAGAAACGGAGCTATCAGCTTGCAAAGATGGTCAAGAGCGTAATCTTGAAACGAACCGCTGCCGCAACGTAATAAGTAATGTGCCGTTGTCGTCGTTCGCGGTTGAGCCAATCGTCGACACGCCAGGAACGTTCGTAGGTTGGTGGGCACTCGGCGGAGTTGGTATGTTTGCGCTAGCCTACGGAGCGTGGGAGTGGCGCACGGAAATTACGCAGGCTACTCAAAAACTTCGTTCGTTCTTTCATTTCAAGAAATAGCCTATACTAAGACCATGAGAATTATCGGGATTGATCCAGGCACAGGTATTTTGGGCTTTGGGGTCATCGAAGTTACTGGCGGTAAAATGAAGCTCGTCGATGCGGGCGTCATCACCACGCCGGCTCATACGGCCCATGACGAACGCCTAGAAGATATCTTTGATAGCCTGACGACTATTATTGCCGAGACCAAGCCGGATGTGATGTCGATTGAAAAACTATTTTTTGCTCAAAATGTGACGACGGCCATGACTGTCGCGCAGGCTCGTGGCGTGGCAATCCTAGCCGGGCGCAAAGGCGGTATGCCCGTTGCCGAATATACGCCGCTCCAGATTAAACAGACCGTCACGGGCTATGGCAAGGCCGATAAAAAACAGGTGCAGGAAATGGTGCGAATGCAACTGGGGCTGGCAGAAGTACCAAAACCCGACGATTGTGCCGATGCCTTGGCGGCAGCAATTACTCATTCGTTAATGACTCGGGTATAATAGATTTATGATTGCGCATGTTTCTGGTATAGTGGCCGAAAAATTTGGTTCGGCGGTAATTGTTGATGTTCATGGTCTTGGCTATGAGGTGCAAGTTGCGGCCGGTGACTTTGACGTCTCACTTTTAGGCGAGCAGGTGAAGTTTCACACCTACCATCACATCCGTGAACAATCGCAAGAATTATTCGGTTTCAGTACCTTAGCTGCCAAGAAATTATTTGAGCTATTGATTACCGTTCAAGGTGTTGGACCAAAGGCGGCCCTGGCGATTTTGTCACTAGGCGACAGCGAACAAGTCCGCAATGCCATTGCCAATAACGATAGCGCCTATATTACCCAGGCCAGCGGTGTCGGCAAGCGCATTGCCGAACGCGTGATTGTTGATTTGGCCGATAAGGTCGGCTTGGCAGTTCAGATTACTCGCGGGGGAGGCTCAGTTAGCTCCTTAATGGACGACGAAGCGCTGGAAGCCTTGATTGCCCTTGGCTATAGCCTGGCTGATGCCAGCAAGGCTTTGGCGAATGTCCCGGGTGAATTATCAACTGCCGCCCGCGTTACCCAGGCTTTGAAGGGGGACTCATAATGGCGATTGAACGAATCATCGATACCAGCCTGCACGCCGATGACAAGGCCGAGGAGGTGATTGAAGTCACCTTGCGACCAATTTCGTTTGTGGACTATACCGGTCAAGAACGGCTCAAAAAAAACTTAAAGCTGGCAATTGATGCCGCCAAGCAGCGTGGGGAGCCGATTGATCACGTCTTGCTGTATGGCCCACCAGGACTCGGTAAAACGACTATGGCGAGCGTTATTGCGCACGAAATGGGAACCAATATCCGTGTCACCAGCGGACCAGCTATCGAGCGAGCGGGCGATTTGGCTAGTATTCTCACGAATCTGAACGATGGTGACATTTTATTTATCGACGAGATTCACCGTCTTGGTCGCACCGTCGAGGAAGTGCTGTATAGCGCCATGGAAGACTTTAAGCTCGATATTATGATCGGCAAAGGTCCGGCTGCTCGCAGTGTTCGACTTGATTTACCGAAGTTTACCGTCATTGGGGCAACGACTCGAACGGGAGTCCTGTCGGCGCCACTGCGTGATCGTTTTGGTTTGATTCACCGTTTGGAATTTTATACTCCAGCCGAAATTACGCGCATTATTATTCGGGCGGCCAACATTTTAAACAGTTCGATTCATCCTGAAGCCGCTGAGCTGTTGTCGACCCGGGCGCGCCTGACTCCACGCATTGCCAATCGGTTGCTCAAACGCGTGCGCGACTATGCTGATGTCAACGGTGATGGGATTATTGACGTCCCCACCACCACAGCCGCCCTATCATTACTTGAGATTGATGAATTAGGGCTTGACCCAGGCGACCGTAACTTACTTATTAGCATGATTGATAATTACGGCAGTAATCCGGTTGGTCTTAATACAATTGCCGCGTTAACGGGTGATGAAGCCACGACAATCGAAGATTTCTATGAACCATATTTGCTTCAAATTGGCTTTATCGAACGGACACCACGGGGGCGTCGGGTGACCGCAAAAGGCTATAAGCATGTAGGCAAAACAGACACCGAAACAACACAGAAATTGGTATAATAATAGTATGAAACCAGATCTATCACTTCCCGAAGACTACGCCCAACCTGTCGCTTACGACGCGCAGGGCCAACCACTTTACGCCCATCCGCCAGTTACGCCGCTGCCCCCTGTGCCCGCACAACCGCAAGTCGTTCATGTGTCGCGGCCTGTTGAGCCTGCAAGGCAAGATGTAAGCCCAGAAGTAAAATTAAAACACGATAAATCAAAATTAAATTATCCAAGTCTTAATCTTAGCGAAGGGGAGTATGTTATCAGTGCGGTTAGGCGTCACCCCATAGGGTTGGTGCCGACTCTCGCTATCGGTGTTTTGCTTGCAGCCCTAACGCTATCGGTATTATTTAACTATGACATTGTCGTACAAACACTAGGGCTTAGCGGTGCCGCTGCTAACCCGATGCTGGCTGCTATACCCGTCCTATTATTTATATTTCTTATTTCAGTGGGTGTGTACGTTGTCTATTACGTGTATACTAATAATCGGTTTTTTCTGACGAACGAAAGTGTGATTCAGGAGATTCAAATTAGCCTTTTTGCCCATCACGAACAAACGGTCAGCCTAGCGAACATAGAGGATGCTAGTTATACCCAGCAGGGAATTATTCAACAGTTTTTTAATTTCGGCTCGATTCGCCTGAGTACCGAAGGTGACGAAACGACCTACCGCTTTACGTACGTAGCGAACCCAAAACAGCACATTGCAACGTTGAACAACGCGGTTGAGGCTTTCAAGAATGGCCGTCCCGTTAGTGACAGCGACAACTAGTTATTTGTTTTTACTCTCTTTGACAAAATCGGCTTCGTTTTCGAGCGTGCTGCGTAAGGTGTAGCTCGCGCATTTACTGTCCGTACAATTGACGGGTTCATATCTATAATTACTTTCAGGTTCACCGATTTCCATGCCAATTGGGTCAGTCAACAAGTCGGGGTCAACCGATGGCAGGTTCGTCTCGTTGATGGTTGTAGGATAGTAATTATTTGTTTTATAAAATACTTCTTCCAGGCTGTAATACATCGCGTTGATAGCCGTCTTGCGCTGTTGGTCGCGCGAGGCAATTTCGAGGTCGCCTTTTTGCATAAAAAACAGCAAACTGGCTACTCCCAGCACAAGCATGACAATTACCAGCTCAATAATCGTAAATCCGTCGGTACTTTTAATCATTGTGTATATTATAGCAAATTGTTGCCGAGACCAGTATACTATTAGATAGATTAAAGAGAGGGAGTATATGGCAGCAAAAAAGACTACAAAAGACCCATTGGCAGAAAAACCTACAGCTAGCGAAGGCAAACTAAAAGCTTTGGGACTCGCGCAAGAGCAGATTAACAAGCAGTTTGGCGACGGTGCAATTCGACGCCTGGGTGATACGAAAACGGTTGACGTCGAACTGGTTAGTAGCGGCTCTTTGTCGCTTGACATTGCCCTTGGCGGCGGCTACCCCAAAGGGCGAATTCTTGAGATTTATGGACCAGAATCATCTGGTAAAACGACATTGGCTCTCCACGCGATTGCCGAAATTCAAAGAAATGGTGGCACTGCGGCGTTTATCGATGCCGAACACGCTCTTGACCCCGCTTATGCCCGCAAACTAGGCGTTGATACTGATAACCTGCTCGTTTCGCAGCCAGACAATGGCGAGCAAGCCCTAGAAATTGTCGAGACGCTCGTGCGCTCAAACGCCGTTGACCTCGTTGTCATTGACTCAGTCGCCGCCTTAGTCCCTCAAGCCGAAATTGACGGTGACATGGGTGACAGCCACATGGGGCTCCAGGCTCGTCTGATGAGCCAAGCGCTCCGCAAGTTGACCGGTATTATTAATAAAAGCCATACGACCGTTGTTTTCATCAACCAGATTCGTATGAAAATTGGTGTGATGTTCGGCAACCCCGAAACAACTACCGGCGGTAACGCTCTGAAGTTTTATGCTTCGGTTCGTTTGGACATTCGCCGGACCGGTCAGATTAAATCGGGTGAAGATATCGTTGGTAACCGCACCAAAGTAAAGGTGGTCAAAAACAAGATTGCTCCTCCTTTTAGGATCGCTGAATTCGATATCATGTACAACGAAGGCATCAGCAAGACGGGTGATGTGCTCGATCTTGCGGTTCTTCATAATATTGTCGGTAAAGCTGGCGCCTGGTTTGATTACAAAGAAGCCAAGATTGGCCAAGGCCGTGAAGCCAGCAAAGTCTATCTTAAGGAAAATCCTGATGTTATGGCTGAAATCGAAGCCAAAGTTCGTGCCAAGGTTGCCGAAGACGCCGCTTAGCTCCCTATGAAGATTACCTCTATTGGTATTCAGACACGAGATAAAAACCGAGTCAATGTGTCGGTTGACGGAAAATACCGGTTTAGTCTTGGTGTCTTTCAACTGGGCAGCTTGGGGATAAAAGTAGGGGCCGACTATGATGAGGCTGAACTTGCCGCGTTCGAACAAGAAAGCCGCTTCGGTAAACTCTACGGTCGGGCGCTTGAGTACTGTTTTATGCGACTGCACAGCTCAAAAGAGGTGCGTGATTACCTGTACCGAAAGACGAGGCCAACTCGCACTAAGACGGGCGAGATAAAAGAAGGCGTCAGTGTCGAATTGACGACGCGGGTCTTTGATCGTTTGGTTGAAAAAGGCTACATCAACGATCAAGCCTTTGCGCGTTTCTGGGTAGAGAATCGATCGCTGAAAAAGGGTGTGAGCCAACGCAAATTATCAGCTGAGCTCAGCGCCAAAGGAATTGACCGGTCAATAACCGAGCAATTACTCGGGGAAACCGAGCGGAATGACGCCGATGAACTGCAAAAGATCATTCTTAAAAAGCGTAGTCGCTATCCAGATGAGCAAAAGTTGATCGCCTACTTAGCCCGCCAGGGGTTTTCATACGATGATATAAAGTCGGCGCTTCGTGTCGACGATTAGTAGGCGTCGGTAAGCTCAGGTTGGGCCGATGTCGGACGAAAGGGATTAACAAAAGGCCGTCGCTCGGCTTGTCTGACTGACTGTAACTTCTGAGCGGTAGTTCGGACGACGATGTGGTTATCGTTAATTTCGATAATTTGCGAACGGTGTATCAGCATCCCTGTATCGGTAAGACTCTTAATGAGGCTCCGTTGGACGCTGAGTTGCTGAATGACAAAGCTGCTAGAATCAAGGCTATAGTCATCGACCTTGCCGAGTTTACGCTTAGTTTCGTCAATAACATTCATCCCCACCAACTCAAATTCAAGTTCATAGAGCTCACGGATTTTAATAACATCGTCGACACCAATAAATTCATCATTGCTGTCGATAATCATACCAATATCACTCAGTTCTCGGACGTCCGCGACTCGAATGAGCGACGGATGATCAACTAGTAGCGGGCCTTCGACAACGTAGGCCATAATCTTGAGATTAGCCGGATCAATAAGAGGCGCGGCAGTTTGTGCTAGTTTTGTACCAGTCTGTAGTCCCATAATGGGTGTACCGATAAGTCGTGATCCAAGAAGCAGCATAGTCCTAGTATAAGCGTTTTCTTCCTAAGCGCCAACTACTCAGCGAAAGGATTAACGCGGCCAGCGGGAAGAGAGTAGTCCGTCAAGGCCTCGCTACTTGATTTCAGGCGTGTCAGGCGGTCGATGGTAATCTGATCAAAGGTAGTAATGTCCAGAGAAGAGGTGTAGCCAGTCGTGTCAGACGACTGCTTGAGGATGTCGCTGAGCATCAAAACGGCCGTCGAGAGGCCCGCTACCAGTACAACAACAAAGAACGTCAGGTGGTAGCGTCCTAAGGTTTGGGCGATGGCGATAAGAGGGGAAGTTTTATTTGTATCTTGCATAAGTTATCCTATTGAGTATACACCTCTACCGTAAGTTGTTCAGTTTTAACTGAATCACTCGCCCCAGTGGCTACTCGCGCTAGGTTGATGCTCGATATCTGCATTTTTGGTAAGTTACTTTCGATAGCCGTCATGAATTTCAACAACTTTGTATAGGTAACAGGACTGGTCAGTGTCACTGTAACTGAAGTCGATCCAGCGGCGGGAGCGATCTGCGCCGCGCCGCTGGTAGGTACGGCCGTGGCAGCCGCCGCCGCAAAACTGTAGTTTGAAATAGTGATGTTGGCATCAGCTGCATACTTAGCTAGGTCTTCAATTACTTTAGTCTGATAATTTTGGCTAGAGGACATAATACTGTCTGCTTTGTTAACGATACCTTGGCGAGCTAGTAGGTCGGCTTGAATCTTTTTCAAAGACGCTTCGTCGCCACCGCTGGCTTTTGAGTCGGCGATAGTCTGACCGACTGAGGTTGCCATTGTACGGAGCCAATTTTGTCCAAAATAGAAACCGACGGCAGATATGCCGAAGAGAACAATAACAGTGACGCTGAGTATGGCTCGAAGTTTCAACGCGGTCATTTTTGGCTTTTTCATAGAGCGGCACCCTTGTTGATTATGAGACTTAAACTTATGGTGATGGGATAGCCGCCCGCTTGGCTTTGGGTACTATTTTCGAGTGATAAAAGGGCAACACTCGAAAATAGGGGCGTTCTTTGGAAGTTGTCTTTTAATGCGAGAGCATCGCTAGTCGTTTTTGCATAAGCCTGAATCGTGATAGGCACACCAAGCGTGGCTGGACTTAAGCTGAGCGTGTCGAGAACGACACCGGCTGGCATCACCTTGGTGATACCGGTCAGTATCTTTGTATACGCGACTTCCTTGTCTAAGATTGTTTTAGCTGACGCTAGACTTGACCGAAGAGCGTTGGCTTGGGCCTGGACTGAGCTATAGGCAGTAGTTTTTGACATATTTTCAGCTACGATCGCTTCGGCGCTTGCGCGAGTGCTTACGAGTACGAAGTAGACTGTTATAGAAATAAGACATAAAAATATAACTCCCAGTCCCAGGACGACTATATATTTGACCAATGTGACATTGGTGCGGGCGGCATGTATTTCTCTCTTCGCATCATCTGGAAGCAAGTTGATCATTTCCAAATACTCCTCGGTGCAATACTCGCCAGTCCTGCTACGGTGATATAGCGAGCGCGGAATTGCTTGACTGGCTCGGGTAGTTTGCCAAAATCTAGTTTTTGCCAGGGGCTTGCCACACGCGCCGGCATAACGAGGGAGTTGGTGAAGTACTCGCCAATCCCCGGCATATTACTGCCACTTCCGACTACTAGCAACTGCTCTAGCTTGCGATCGTCATTCAAGCGCTCGTTATAGTAACGCATGACTTTGCGAGTTTCGATAATAATACGTTCGAAGCTTGGATCGAGTGCGTGGGTGATGTTCTCTTGACGAGGGCCGGCACTGAGGCCATTGAGGACTTTAAGCTGGTGGGCATTTTCGAGTGTCACGTTAAGTTTCCTAGCAATGTCGAGCGTAAAGGTATTTCCGCCAATCGGCAAGCCTCCCGTTACTCGGATAGATCCGCCCACGAGCACGGCGATATCCGTACTGGCCGGACCGATGTCAACGATGACAGTAGGCAGGTGGCCGTCTTCAGTTACTCCAAGTAATCGTCCGACGGCGCTAATTCCTGGTTCGACAAGAGTGACTCGCAAGCCAGCACTTTCGGCCGCTTGGACGCAATTATCAATAATCACCCGTGATATGGCACTCATCAGGACGGTGAGTTCTTGTTTATTTCTTTCGATGATTTCATAGTCGATATAGAGCGCTGAGGCTGGAATGGGAATATATTGATCAACCTCAATCTCAACGGCATCTCTGAGGGTTTTCTCGGCACTGACGGGAAGAGTAAACGTTCTTGAGAAGCTTTTAGCGGTTGGAACGCCAATCACAACGTGGTTACCAGACAGGTTGCCAATGAGCTTCTCTTTAATAAGGGTTTTGATGTTGTCAGCCAGGTATGTGCTGTCGCCCTCTAGCGCTTCTTTAACCTTCATCGGTTCAAGATCGAGCGAGCCATACCCAAGAACAAGCCAACGTTTTGTATCGATAGCCATGATTTTAATACCAGTATTGCTGATATCCAGTCCGATAATCGGTTTGTCTTTGTAGAATAGTTTTGTCATGATGCCCACCAGTGAATACTAATGATTATTATAGCATGAGCAGTTTATATTCTGCCACTAGTTATTTTATACTTTGAGCCAGACCTGCGATAGGCGCCATAACGCTCGCTGCAATCAGCCCGACCATACTGCCCATAATGACAATCATCGTCGGCTCAATGATTGAACTAAGCCCTTCAATCGCGACGTCTACCTCTTCTTCGTAAAAGTCGGCGACTTTCACTAGTACCATATCTGTTTGGCCGGTTTCTTCCCCTACCGAAAGCATTTGGGCTACGATAGCGGGGAAGAGAGGGTTCTCGCTGATGACTAGCGAGAGTTGTTTGCCATTTTTGACCTCTATAGCCGCGTTGACGACAGCCTTTTCATACACAACATTACCGAGCGATCGAGCTGTCACGCTCAGACACTCCAGGACAGCTACGCCAGCACCCATCAGTGCCGAAAAAGTACGAGCAAAGCGGGCAATCGCCACTTTTTTGACGATTGTCCTAACGCCGGGAATTTTCAGAATAATTTGATGGAATTGCGCTTTGCCTCGAGGTGTTTTTATATAGCGAAGCAGCCCATAGATACCGCCCCCAATGAGCGGAAAGATAACGAACCAGAAGTTGGTTATTAAGGCACTAATTCCAAGCATAAATTGAGTAATTGCCGGTAGCTCTGCGTCCGCTCCACCAAGGTCAGTCAGAATTTTCCCAATTTGCGGAATTACGAACAACATCAAGCCAAAAAACGCCACGACTGTAATGAAGATTAAAACGACTGGATAGGCCATGGCGCTTTTGATTTTTTTGCGGATAGTGGCACTTTTTTCTTGCTGCAGCGCCAGTCGTTTTAAAATATCATCCAAAATACCAGCTGCTTCGCCAGCTCGTACCATATTAACGTAAACATCATTAAAGGCCTTCGGGTGTTTTGAAAGGGCATCCCCGAGGGCAGCACCACCTTCGACGTCTTTGATGACGGTCCGTAAAATAGCTTTCAGCGCCGGGCTTTCAGAGTGATCGGCGAGGGAAGTGAGGGCGCGCAGCAGGGGTACGCCGGCGCCTACCATTGCACTTAACTGTCGAGTAAACATTACTAAATGGTCGGTTTTTACCTTATTTGAATTCAGTAGCTTATTTAACGAAGAACTGCTGATTGCCAAGCTCGAGGTTTCTTTGATGCTAATCGGGCGGAGGCTTTGTTTTCGTAGTGCAGCGATAACGCTGGCCCTGTCGGCTTGGTCGGTCGTGCCAGTCACAGCTTTACGGGCGTCATTGAGGGCGATATAGGAGAATTTTGTCATATTTATTCTTTACTTACTCTCAAGACTTCTTCAATAGACGTCTCGCCCCGCAGGGCTTTAATGAGACCATCGGTTTGCATCGTAATCATTCCTTCTGTAATGGCTTGGGTTTGAATCTGGTTACTGGTCGAGTTGCTCATAATGAGCTTTTGTACGTCAAGTGAGTTGGCTAGAACTTCATAGATACCAATACGCCCTTTGTAGCCGTTATGAGCCGCGTCGTCATTATCATCAGCGTTAGCCCGCCAAAGTGTATTTATACCGTGCTCGTCGGTGCTAAGCGGCGCATCACCGCCGATACCTTCGGCTGCAGCTTGTTTCTCAAGCTCATGGATGTAAGCGAAATCTTGGCCAGTGCGCAGATTAAACATGCGGATGACTGCTTGTTTTTCTTCTTCGCTGGGTACGTAGCTTTGGCGTGAAGTTTTGTGAAGGCGTCGCACCAGTCGTTGTCCGACAACTGCCTTTACGGTACTGGCAATCAAGAAAGGTTCAATACCCATATCTAGTAGTCGCGGCAGGCAGGTGGCGGCATTGTTGGTATGCAGCGTACTAAAGACCAAGTGTCCCGTTAGGGCTGCCTGAACGCCCAGGTTAGCAGTTTCACCATCGCGAATCTCTCCAATCATAATAATATTTGGATCTTGACGAAGCAGGGCACGCAGCCCATTGGCGAATGTCATCCCAGCCTTGACGTTCGTTTGGGTTTGATTGACCCCAGGAATCTTATATTCAACTGGGTCTTCGATGGTCGAGATATTCACGTCAGGAGTATTAAGTATAGTCAGGACACTAAACAAGCTGGTTGACTTGCCGCTACCGGTTGGTCCGGTGACCAGTACCATGCCGTTTGGCTCGGTAAGGGCGATTTTCATAATTCCCAGAGACTTACCCCAATATCCCAGCGATTCAAGTGTAATGGCTTGATCGGATTCATCCAAAATACGCATAGCGATTTTTTCGCCATCAGCGACCGGGAGGGAGCTGACACGAAGCGCGTATTGTTTACCAGCAACTTGGATTTTGAACCGTCCATCTTGAGGGACCCGTCGTTCGTCAATCTTTAGATTACTCAGAATCTTAATACGACTAATGAGGGCACCAAGTACGTTTCTGGGCAATTGGTTTACTTCTTTGAGGACGCCGTCTATACGGTAGCGAATTTGGACATATTCCTCGCGAGGTTCAATATGGATGTCGCTGGCGTGGCTTCGAATTGCATATTCCAGTAGCAGGTTAACGGTTTGGGCAATCGGTGAATCTTCGGCGACATCATCTTCTGTTACGGTCTGGTTCTCACCACCGCCATCTTCACGTTGAATATCGATGACTTCATTGAGCTCTTTGTTGACGTCACCTCGGTAGTTCTCGAGCGTAGCTAAAATATTTTCTTTTGAGGCGATGTAAATTTGAGTGTTTTCACCAATTTCTTTTTGAATGAAGTTGACTGCCTGGACGTCGTCCGGATCTTCCATGGCGAGGTGTTGAATGCCATCCTCGCCAATTTTAAAGAGGACAACATTGTATTGTCGGGCGATACGTTCTGGAATTTTATTGAGCACATCAGATGGGATATCTCGGGGATCGAGCTCGATATACGGTATTTGAGCATAGTCTGCCCACGCTTGGATGAGCGCTTTCTCGCTAATCAGCTCCTTTTCAGTGACCAAATATTGCAGAGGGCGCCTTGAATGAGCGCTCTCCTCTTTTAGGGCAGCGACCTGCTCTGGAGTCGCTGCACCGGCTCGTGCCAGCAACTTTTCGGTAATGACATCAGAAATACGCATAGTGCTTGTGCCTATTGTAGTCGACCGACTAAGAAAGCGCTAGTTGTTAAGCGCTTTAAACGGCATTATGTCGTTAAATCGATCGTTTATTAAGGTTAAATCATTCGACTGAATGACAAAGCATTGTCTGCCGCTTGGTCGGTAGAACGCGTCGACGTACACATAACTATCTGAGATCGGTGCATCGGCCCTGGTCGAGCCGTAGGATGAGTATTTGTCGGTTTCACTATCAGTAACGAATGTAGCACATAGTTCATAGGTCGTCGGACTTTTTGAATCAAAAGTAATACCGGAACCCACTATAAGCGATTTAGCCTCCGAAGTGTTAGGTAGGCGATCGATTGTCTGTACTTTTTTTTGGATATTTTCAACTGTTGTCACGAGGTTTTTACGAGTATTTTCATCGGCGAGGGCAGGACCCAAACGAAGCAGTGACATAACAAATAACGTACCGAGCAGGAGCGCAACAATCGGCAGGTAAGCCAAAAGGATTGGTTTGCGGACCTTCGCTGTAATGGGTACGAAAGCCGCGAATATGTACACCGTCAAAACAGTACCAGTGAGGGCTAATATAAGGGCGGCACCGACCATGACACTTGACTCGCCACCAACGATTGCCGTTACTACTAATGTGATGGCTGCACCAAGCACGCTCAGACTCTGCAGGCAGATAGTGATGATTGACCATACCTTGCCTGGTATAAGATTTGGCTGGGTGCCTAGTTTTCGAAGGTACGTAATAAACAAAATGGCGTATGGTGTGAACGTAATCGCGACAACCGCTATCATGGCCGCTAGCGCGCTACTGTCAACCGACTCACCGAAAAGCGAGGCGACGACCGCGACGATAGCGATGGTCGATGAAATGACAAAGAACCACAGCAGGACGTGATGGAGGGCTGCGAGGAGTGGATGGAGTGATGGCGCCGCGGATGAATGGGCAGGTTCGGCAACAGGAACGGAAACAGCGACGTTGCTATCGGGAGCAGGTACTGCGATGCCGGCTAGAGCAAAGCTAACCACATTTTTGTCCCAGCCTTGGGTTTCGAGGGTCTGGCGAATAGTCTCGTCGTCTACCCCATTATTGCGGGCGTGTGTAATAAAATCATCGATTGCCGCCACTATAGCTCTCCTTATGTTTATTGTTTATGACTACGATTATATCAGACGTATAAGTTGGCAGTGCTATAATAACTCGTAATGATTATAGAGGTAACTAACGAACAGGAAATGAGGGCCTTTGGCGCTCGGCTCGGCAGGCACCTTAGAGGCGGGGAAGTGCTTGAGCTCGTTGGTGACGTTGGCTCCGGTAAAACGACGCTCACCAAAGGTATTGCGACCGGATTGAACGTCGATGAAGATGTCCAAAGTCCCAGTTTTACCATCAGTCGGGTGTATGGTGCGCGTGATGGCTTGACTCTCGCTCACTATGATTTTTATCGACTTGGTCATGCCGGCATTATGGCCGACGAACTGCACGAGACTATTTTGAACCCACGGACGGTGACGGTTATCGAATGGGGTGGCATTGTCGAAGGAGCTTTGCCGACTGATCGCTTGACTCTTAATATTGTCTCACCAACCGAGACGACGCGACGCATCATTGTCGAAGCGCACGGTCTCAAAAGTCGAAAGATTGAGCAGCTGCTGTGATTTTGCTGCTTGACACCAGTACGCCTACTTGTAAACTAAGCTTGATTGATGGTGACTGGCGTTTTGACGACGAATGGCAGGCAGACCGCACCTTGGCCAAGGGATTGCTTGGCTATATTCATAAAAATTTGCAAGCACATGACAAAACCTGGGCTGATCTCAGTGCTATCGGCACCTTCGAGGGACCAGGTAGCTTTACTGGTTTGCGTATCGGGCTGACCGTTCTTAATACGATTGCTGATAGCGAAAATATTCCAATTGTTGGCGGTCGTGGGTCGCAGTGGCAAGCTGTTGTGGTTGAAAAACTCAACTCTGGACATAATGATAAGATTGTTTTGCCGTTTTATGGCAGCGAGGCCCATATCACTCAACCACGAAAATAGCTTGCGCGAACGATATCAAAAAGGCTACACTATAGGCAGTCCATAAGGACTCTGAATAACTTTGAAAACCGACGCTGCGACCACCTGAAGTGTTGATACACCTACTTTCTGTAACTCTGCATCACTGCCAGAGGTCACCGCGAGGAAAGGAACAATTATGATAGAAGGAATTATTGCCGCAATTATTGGGGTGCTTTTTGGCGCTTCAGGAACAGTGGTCTATGAGAGGCGACGAAGTGCCATTGGCAAAAATAGTGCCGATAAAGTCATCGCAGAAGCCAAAATTAAAGCCAGTGACGTTGTTGTCAAAGCCAAGGATGATGCACTCGAGCTCATCAATGATGCTAAGAGCGAAGAATCCGACCGCCGCAAGGAATGGCAGCGAACTGAAAACCGTCTGGCGGAACGCGAATCAAATCTTGATCGCAAACTAGACGAACTCGACAAACGCACCGATGCCCTGCGGACCTCAGAGGGTGAACTTGATGAACTGAAAGACGAAATCCGCGAGATTCGTGGCCGTCAGCAAGAAAAACTTGAAAAGATTGCCAAGCTGACCAAGAGCGATGCAGCCGACAAGCTGATGCAAATGACCGAACGTGATATTAAACAAGACCTGGTGGGCCTCATCAACAAGCTCCAAAATGACGCCAAAGAAGATGCCGAAGAACGGGCTCAGACGATTATTTTGACGGCTATGGAACGGATGTCATCAGAGGTGACCGCCGAACGTACCGTGACGGCGATTAAGCTAACTGACGAGGAAATGAAGGGGCGTATTATCGGCAAAGAAGGCCGCAACATCCAGGCCCTGCAGCGCGCCACTGGTGTTGATATCCTGGTCGATGACACGCCCGGTATGGTTATTCTGAGCTCGTTTGACCCTATACGTCGCCAGGTTGCCCGTATGACCTTAGAGCTTTTGATGAAGGATGGCCGTATTCACCCGGGACGTATCGAAGAGGTCGTGGCCAAAGCCGAGAAAGAGATTGAAAAAGAAGTTTACCGCGCCGGTGAAGACGCCGC
Organism: Candidatus Saccharimonadota bacterium; assembly: GCA_043737705.1. GTDB lineage: Bacteria > Patescibacteriota > Saccharimonadia > Saccharimonadales > Saccharimonadaceae > UBA1547. The sequence goes on from JAYTAD010000028.1 coordinate 16,513, forward strand.
CCGCGAAGTCGGTGTGGTCGGTATTCCAAAAGAAATGCTACACCTACTCGGTGAGCTCAAGTTCCGCACCAGCTACGGTCAAAACGTTCTGATGCACAGTACCGAAATGGCCCATTTATCGGGTCTAATCGCCGAAGAAATTGGGGCCGACGTGCGCGTGACTAAAATTGCGACATTATTGCACGACGTCGGTAAAGCCGTGACACACAAAGTCGAAGGCAAACATCACCACATTGGTTCCGAATTGGCCCGCAAATATGGTATGAGCGAGGACATTGTTCACGCCATCGCCGCCCATCATGACGACGTCGAGGCTACCACGCCCGAAGCGCTGATCGTTCGCGTTTGTGATTCGCTCTCGGCCGCTCGTCCTGGGGCCCGTAATATTAGCGCCGAAAACTTCGTAGAACGCATGCGTGATCTTGAAAATATTGCTCTGAGTTTTAGTGGTATCGAAAAGGCGTACGCGATTAGTGCAGGACGTGAAGTTCGCGTGATTGTCAGTCCAAAAAGTGTCGATGATTTGAGTGCGATTAAACTGGCGCGCGACATTGCCATAAAGATCGAAAGCACCATGCAGTATCCCGGTACGATTAAGGTGAACGTGATTCGTGAAACCCGCGCGATTGAGTTTGCCAAGTAGCCCCTTTTCCCGTCGTTAGTGCCGGCTCAATTCGTTGACTTTCGCCTCGTAAAAGCATAAGCTTAAGAGGTAATTAACAAGGAAAATACTATGCAAAAACTATTGTCCAAGAATTATCTATTGGCTGGTCTGACCGTTATCGCTATTATGGTCGCCGTACCATTTGTGGTTAACGCTCAGTCTGCCCGCGCTTTGGAGGTGCAAGGCACCGAGAAGCAGCCCCTAGAAATAGAGCAGACAACTACCATCGAGCAGCGCGAGGCGGTGCGCCTTAAAGAGGTGGAGATTACTAAGCAGGAACGCCTCGATGCGGTAAAGACAACTGTGGCCGAAAAACGCGAAGCCGCCCAAACAAGACTTGGCGAGGTCAAGCTCAAGGTCTGCCAAAAGCGCGAAAAAACAATTGGCAACATTATGGCTCGTATGAGTGATCGAGGCGTCAAACACCTTGAGGTTTTCGCCAAGATTGCTGATCGTACCAAAGCATTTTATGTAAAGTCCGGTAAAGTCCTAAGTAACTACGAAGTACTCGTGGCTGAGGTAGACGCTACGAAGGCGGAGGCCCAAGCGGCGGTTGATGTCATAAAAAACACCACCACGACCTTCGCATGTGACGGCACCGACCCCAAAGGGGCTGCCAACAGTTTCAGAGCGAGCCTAGAGGACCGCAACCAAGCCCTCAAAGCCTACAAGACAGCCGTCAAAAACCTCATCGTTGGCGTTAAGTCAGTCCAAGGCACAACCACCAGCGATACCAAGCAAACCGAAGGGAGCCAACAATAATGACCCGCTCATCTAAATCAGGCTTTTCGATTATTGAATTGGTGGTTATCGTGGCAGTCGTCGGAATGATTAGTTTCCTTGGCTACGCCTACTACACTAATCGGCAGTCAAATGTCGCCGATACCGCTGCCAGAACAGCAGATGTGCCGACAGCGCCGACCATCAACACCACAGCCGACCTGACGACGGCCGAAAATGCCCTCGACGACACCACGGTTGACAGCACCGATGACAGCTCGAAGCTTGACGCTGAACTGTCTAGCTTCTAAGCGCACAGATAAATACTATATAAAATGCACCCACGAGTGGGGTGCATTTAGTTTATTTACTCCCCAGTGTATAGACACCCGAGCGGTTATCTCCTTGGGCCGCGCGGATATGCCACTCGCCGCTGGGCAGCAACGCTCCACCCCACGTCCAGCCAGTTGAGCCTTGTTGATTGGTCTGCTGATAGGGTAAATAGCGGTCGTAGCCAGTCTGATTGTTGCGTAGCCAGACGGTGCAATAGCTGCTGGCGACCGCTACGCAGCCACTGCCGAGCGTGTCGCCGCTTGAGTACTGATGTTCAGCCACCGCGCCACCTGCCTGGAGGAGTTTTGGTATTGCCGCGGTGCCATTAAGCGACGAGGCGATGGTTAAGGCCGTATTGGCATTAATAATGCCGTGACCCAGTTCGTTGATGTAGGCAGCGTTATTCATGACGGGTAGTTTGGTAGCGGTGGCCAGCAGCAGGGCAGTAATATCATCGACGGATGAATTGGGACGGATGGATTTAATGAGCGACACCAGACTGGCAACTTGCGGAGTGGCAAAGGAGGTGCCATACAGTGCGCCAGAATACAGCGTCGTACCGTTACTGGACGTCCAGGTTGGTGAGGCGATTGTGCCCGATCCTGGCGCCACGACGTCGAGGCCTGGGCCGTAACTACTAAAGCTGGCCCGCTGATCGTTAAACGTCGTTGCACCGACGGCGATGACGTGGTCGTTCAGGGCTGGGTATCCCATCGACCCAGCGGGTAATCCTTGACAGCCTTGTTCTGTGCCGCTGCCACAGTTGCCGGCCGCCGCGACTACCACCACGCCGCGACTAAATGCATAATCGGTCGCTGTTTTCATCGCGACGTCAAATTCATTGCCGCCGAGACTCATATTGATGACATCGGCCCCGTTATCAACGGCATAATAAATGGCAGCGGCGACATCACTGGTGTAACCTGGACCGTCATCGCTCAAAACCTGTAACGGCATTATTTTTGTGTTCCAGTTAATGGTCGCAATGCCCGTCGCGTTGTTGCCGGCTGCACCGACCAGGCCGGCTACCTCTGTGCCATGTGATACGGCTATGCCACTGGGGTTGGTGCGGCCAGTCATAGGGTTGTTGTCGCCCAGTGAGAAATTCCAGCCGCGCCAGTCGTCACGATAGCCGTTATTGTCATCATCACAATTATTGGTGTTTTTGGCTTGTGGCGTACCGGTCCAGCAGCGACTGCCCAAAGTGGTCGTGCCTGTTTCGCCCGGATTGTTCGACCAGTTGTTGTTGAGGTCCTCGTGATTGAGTGCGAAGCCGGTATCGATGACGGCGACCACCGTCTGTCCGTTACCGGTCGACAGGTTCCAGGCGGCCGGGGCGTTGACTTTTTGAACAGCCCAATTACTGGCGTAACCGGGGTCATTGGCGACAAGTAATGGATAATAGACGTGCTCTTTAGTAACCGCTTGGCGGACGGCAGCTTGTTTGGGCGCGTTTGGGGTTGGTTGTGGTGATGGGTCGGTTGACGGTGAGCGGGGGATTTCGATGGTCGGTTGCTTCGGCCCGGGCGCATCGGCTTGTTTTTTGGCTTGGTCGGTCATGGTCGGCCTCGAGCTGTTGTTTGCCTGTGGGTCGTCGCTGTAGGTCACAATCGGTGCGCTGGCTGCGTCCGTCTTTAGCGCGACCGGACGGAGCTGACTGTAACGGTCAAAAAGAGCGGCCGCGCCGGTAACGACCATAAGACTCAGTACAATTGTGATAACGATTTTCTTCTGTTTCATGGTGTTTGTTTTATGTAGTAGTACTATAGAAAATATACCACAGTTGGTCGCAAAATGCGCTAGGCAGAGGGGAAACGAAAAGCCCCCTACGGGAGACTTGACGTCTCTCGAGTAGGGGGCATGAACTTTATACGACAGTGAGATGATTGGCGGCTTTGGCGGCTGTTTTGAAAGCTATAGTAGCTTCCCGAATCTGCCAAATGTATCCCCTGAGGCTCCGGAGAGCTAGCGGGATGACCACGATGATTATCACCAGGCTGATACCAAGCGCCATTTCCTTGTTAGAAAGCAGCGTCCAACCCAGCAGGACAAGTAAAGACTCGCCGCCAAACTTGAGCTTGCCCCAGGTACTGGAGCCTGCCTTTTCTGGGTGGTCCAGCTTTTTGGCCAGTCGGCTACCGATGTACCCGGCCAACGCGTTGCCAACCTCGATGGTCAGCAGCAGTATCACTAGCCAGCCGAACGGCGTCGAATCGAACTTAAAGCCCAAACCGATGACCAGTCCGCCAATTAGTATCTTGTCGGCGAACGGGTCGGCCATCGCCCCGAAGGGTGATTCTATCCTCAGTCTTCGAGCCAGCTCACCGTCAATGCCATCGCTGATAATCAGTAGGACGATAATAGCTAGGCACAGCCACCGTTCGGAGTCAGAGGTTGCCTGGTAAATCTGCCAGTCAACCCAGACCGCCGTGATGCAGCGCCCGACGGACAGGGTGTTGGGGATATTGCGAACGAACGTGTTGTCTTTGTAGGGCTCTAGTATTTTTGCCAGAGGCTCGATTAGCCAGGCAAAAAATACTCGGTTCGTTCTGACTAGCCACGTCGCCAGACTGTGGTCAGTGCTGTCGAGGGTGCGCATGAACGGCTCCTTTCTGTCTCTCTGTCGATGTTAAAGGTCTAGGAGGAGTATAGGCGGTTGGGGAGAGTTTAGCAATGCGGGGTTTCTAGTTACCATACTTGTTTATAATCGACGCGTAACAGCTTTGCGCCTGCGGCTTGCAGACCAAAAAGCGTCAGCGAGAACAGCGCGGTGACGCCACCGATAACAATAGCGATGTCGCGCGTGATGCCCGCATCTTTATCGTCGACAAAAAATAGTATTCCAAGCGGAATAACACACAGTATAATTTTTATGATAAACAGCAGGCGAGCGGTTATCTGCAGGCGCTTTTTTTGTGGCAGTTTTTTGTGATTTGTCACAACAGGCAACGCCATGGCGGTAGCTTTGTGGGTTATTTTGCTGCCGGTTTTGCCGACCACAGAC
>JAYTAD010000029.1:0-10966 GCA_043737705.1 Candidatus Saccharimonadota bacterium
CCCAATCAGCTCGTTATGACCGCTAAACAGTTCGACATGCTCAAGAGTGACGATGATATGTCTGGTGCCTGGTCGACAAAAGAACAAATCTGGCGTACCGATTATAACTGTATGGATATTATAGTTTTGTAAACATAATCGTTATGTGATAAGGTGACAAATATATAACATTGGTTGATTGCCCACCGCGGATAGTGCCAAAAAAGGACTTACTACCTGTGGCGTTTATAAATCCCAAAGACTTAAAAACATTATACAAAGACAGTAAAGACGAAGCCCTAGTGTGGCGCAAGAGTTATCCAGCCTTTGAACGGCTGATGAATAACGACCTGATAGAGGGACTCGACCCTAACCTCCCCGAAGTCAACGACGGGTCACTAGCGGCGGCCTTGTTCAAGCTCCCCAAGCGCGTCGTGCCGACCAAGCTGTCCGGTACCATCAAAGCGACCAACCGTGACGAGGCCTGGCTATCCGAACTCGCCGGTATGCAGTGGGAGAACGAGATCATCCCCAATGCCAACACCCAAGCGCCGTTTATGCGGAAGTGGAAAGACGCCGTTCGCAAGGCTGCCGGCTATGGCTCCGTACCGCTGATTACGCTGACTATTGAACGCGACGGCAAGACCTACACCGACTTTATCGTTGCCCAGCCACAGGACGTCACGCTAGAGCCTGGTAAGGTATCTGACTACGACTCCGACCTGATATTCTGGGACGTTTACTTTACCAAGACGCAGTGGGCGACGATGATTGAACAGGCTAAGGACGAGAAGAAGTCAACCAGCAGCGGTGAGACTGGCTATAACAAGTGGGACGTACCGGCTATGGAGACTATCGCCAGCGGTGACTACAAGGAAGAACGTGACGCTAAAGACACCCCCCGCTCGCAGCAGAACAAGGACGTCAAGCCAAAGGGCATTAAATGCACCATTACCGTCCAGCGCGGCGTCGATGCACCATTTTACATGTATCACAAAGCAACTAATACGACACCGCGCGAGTGGACGAATCCCGACCCGACTGGCGACGTACCAATCCACTTCCTGTACTGTTATCAAGACTTTATCAACCCTTACGGCATCGGTATCGTCAAACTAGCCGGCGGTACCCAGAACGTCCTCGATTACATGCGCCAAGCCGACGTCCTCGCCACCCAACTCGGTATCCGCCCCGGCTGGCTGATCGAGGGCAACACCGACGACACCGACCTCGACTCATTCGTCAACCAGCAAGACGCCATGATCTTCGCCGGTAGTGCCAAAGTCACCCGTCAAGAGCTGAGTAACGGCGTCTATACCCAGCTACCGGCTCGTATCAGCATGTACCAGTCGTCACTGCAGAAACTGATACCAACCGGCGACACCAGCGCCAGCAGCACCGACAGCGGCGACCCTACGCAGTCCAAGACTCCCGCCGGCGTTAAACTAGCCGCCGCTAACCTCAGCATCGACGACGAGGACTTTAAGGACAACCTATATGTTACTTTTGCCGCCGTTGCCCGTAGCATGGTCAACACCCACTTCGCCAACATGGAGGGCAGCGACCTAATGAAACTATCCGATGACGAACGCCAGATACTCATTAAAGGCGGGATAGAGTTCCCCGCCGACCAAAACGGCGAGATGAGCAACCAAATGGAGATCGTTTGGGACACCGTCCGCGCCAAATTCAGCTTTACCGTTGACCCCGAACAGGACAAGGCTAAAGACGACGCCGATAAGCTAGAGGGACTAACCCGCGTAGCTGAACTATCGGCTAGTGACCCGAACTTCGCCGCTGACTTACAAGCCGCCGGTAAGAAGTTCAATAAAGGCGAGTTATACGCCGATATGATCAGCCTGACAACTGATAACGACAAAATAATTATCGACATCTCTCCCGAGGAAGAAGAAGCCCAAGCCGCCCAAGCCGAGCAGCAAGTCGGGCCAGACGGTCAACCGCTACCCGTAGATGACGGCAGCCAGCAGCAAGCTATGCAGCACGCCGATGAAAACCACCAGATGGACATGAAAGGCAAGCAACAGGCTATGGACATGAAAAGCGAGAAGCACCAAGCCAGTATGCAGCCAGCTATGCAGGAGCCACAATCAGTAGAGGAGCAACCACAGCCTCCGGCTATCAGCCAAGAGGAAGTAGACGCCAACGTTAGCGCCATTATGGAAGAATACGGTGTCGATGAACAGACCGCCCTAACCGCCCTCGCCGCCGAACACCAAGGCTACCCAGCCGAAGACGTCATTAACCACTTGCGAAGCCTACAGGAGCAGCCAGCATGAGCCGTAACGACGGACTCCTCTACTCGGGTGCCACTAGCGCCAGCTTTGGTTCAACGCGCACCGCCCAAGCCGCCAAACTAGCCGACAAGAAAGAAGCCAAGCAAGCCGATAAGTCAAAGCTCCTACCGGCTAACGACGTCGTGCAGGCCGAACTACAGAAAGAAATCGACAAGTTGAAGATTAAAGAACCAGCCGTTATCAAGGCGATAATCGGCAGCGGTATACCACATGCCCTAGAGATCGACATGCTATCAGATGCCAAGGCGATAGAGGCACTACGGGGCGTTCAGGCGCGTCTGGCGAACATACTGCGGGTACGGACATGATTGACGCCGTATCACAGCCAGCCAGCGAGAGCTTTAAGGACTTTAAAGACCGCCTAAATATCGAACAGGCCGGTAAGACCAAGCAAATGGTATTACAGGAACACGGCGGTATCGACCTCGACGTCTATGACAACTTACCCCAGCAATTGCATAAATGGGTAGAGCGAGGCGCAATATTGTCGTGTGAGGGAGCGAACCACCCGAGCCACCGGCACCACCTAAAGACATATACGTAGTTGCTTTCTAGGTTGTAATCTTACCGTTCCAACCTAGGCAGCAGCTCCCTATCTGCAAGAGTCACTAGCTTTACTAGTAGAGGCTCACCCACTTAACGGGTAGTAATTAAACAAAGGAGAAATATGGCTGAATTATCAACCAGTACCGACGAACAAGTCGATACAAGCGTCAGTAGCGACAATAGCACCGATGACGACGATGATGTCGATCTAGAAGACATCGAAGTCAGCCCGGGTGACGTTGCCGGAGAAGACGACGAGGAGCAATCCGACGAGCCTGAAACTACCGACGAAGCCGACGAAGAAGTAGCGCCAGAGGAGCAATCCGACGATGCTACCGAAGAAGAAGCTGAACTGTCCGAGGAGGACAAGCAAGCCGCTTTTAATAAGGAGATGTACGAACGTCGCCAGAACGAGAAGCAGCAGCGTCTAGTTGGCCAGCAAGAGAAACAACAGGAGTATCTTAATCAAGCCCAAGACGAGCAAGACCTAGCCCTGAGACAGCTACAGATAGACGCCTACGACAACAAGGTAGACCGTAATAGCAACTCTTTGACAAACAGCTACGAACGAGCGATGAAGGACTTCGATGTCCTGCGTAATGCTTCGCCTGAGATACAGGCCGAGCTTGACGAAGCAATCGACTCATTCCAAGCCCAGCATGTCAGCGTTGATGCTTACGGCAACCCGACAGAAGTACGCGCCGACTTTTACATATTTCTACAAAACAAAGCCAACTCTATCACCAAGCTCACCGGCATACGGGCGAGCAACCAGGAAAAGAATAAAGCCCGCGAGAAATCCAAAGCTTTAGTAACTCCCGGACGCGCCCCCAAGGAAGCCAAAGTCGACCCCGACATGGCAGCCTTTGACGAAGAAGCCGACTTGTAGAGTTTTAACCACACTAAGGAACAAACCCAATGGCCATTAACCTAGCCTCTAAATTTTCAGCCAAGACTAGCGAACTGCTGAAAGCAAAAGCAAAGTCCTCTGATATCGTCAACACTAACTGGGATTGGGACGGTGTCAACGCGATCAACGTCTGGACACTAACTGACCCAACCATGAACAACTACACCAACACTGGTGCCAACCGTTACGGCGCACCACTCGAAGTACAGGACAAGAAGCAACTCTTTACCCTGTCGCGTGACCGTTCGTGGACTAACACCATTGACATGTCTAACTACCAGGACACCCTCGAAGTCCGCAAGCCAGCTAAGTTCTTAGCCCAGGCTACCAAGAACGTCCTCGTACCAGAAGTCGATACCTACCGCTTCGCCGTCCTCGCGACTGCCGGTGCCGTTATTGTTGACTTCGATGGTGCAGCAGTTGGCGCTCGTAACGCGATTGTCGTCGCCGGTGCTACATCAAGTGCCAACGCCTACAGCAACTTTACGACCTTAACCGCTGCCATTACCGATGGTGAAGGCCCTGATGACGGCCGTGTGGCTGTTATGACGCCTACCTACTACAACCTACTCAAGCAGTCAGGTTTTGTACTAAACTCTGACCTAGCCTACAAAGACCGCAAGAGTGGCGATCTCGGTGAAGTCGATAACTGTAAGGTCGTCGTTTGCCCAAGCAACCGTATGCCTGCTAACACCGACCTCATCATCACGCACCCAGATAACCTAGTCGCACCCGAGAAGCTTAAGGACTACACAGTCCACAAGAACCCACCGGGCGTTAATGGGTACCTAATCGAATACAGAATACGCTATGACGCTTTCTTCGATCTTACGAAATTGAAGACTCTAGCTATCCACAAAACAGCGTAGAACTGTTATTTAGTACCTTTACAGTAAGCGTAAGCTATACTGTAATAAGAAAGGAAAACGGCTACATGGCTCTCATTAATACGAAATGTAAGATCTGCAAGAAACCAATGCGGGTACAAGCATGGGATATTGAGAATAGTGGTCGTAAACACTGTAGCCGTGCTTGTTATGCTGTTGCCCGACGAGGTCAACCGAGTAACAACACAGGGAAACATTGGAACCTTTCTGAAGAAACTAAAGCTAAAATGAGAATGTACCAAACAACTCCAGAACATAAGGCCAACCTTAGCGCTTCCTGTAAAGGTAGAACAAGCGCTATGAAAGGTAAAAACCAAAGTTCTGAAAGTAAAAGAAAGATGAGTATATCTCACATACTTAGGGGAACTAAACCACCCGTAATGGTAGGGGCTAAAAATCCCCACTGGAAGGGTGGTATCAGTTCCCCTGATAAGTTAGAGCGAGCCAAGTTTCGACAGCAACTTCAGTCTAAGATACTCCAAAGGGATAACTATACTTGTCAGATTTGTGATGAGTATGGAGGTAAACTTCAGATTGACCATATAGAAAGCTGGGCAGATAACCCCGAACTAAGGTTTGAGAAAACTAACTGCCGAACGCTTTGTATGGCGTGTCACTATTACATTACATTTAAACGGAAGCTCCCTCGAGGAGTTATCTGGGGTCACAACCTCAGTAGGAGGACTATAAAGTCATAGCAACAGGAAAGCTACAAGAAGTCGAAGACGACGCAATCTACATTACCGAGAAGCGTTTTGCCGACATCCGCGAAGACGCCGCCCGTGAAAAGGCTAAGGCTAATCGCGACAAGACACGAACAACAAATAAAGCTGGTGGTGGCGAAACATACGAACCATCGGCTAAGAAAGACTAGAGCTAATACATGGCACAAATTAACCTCGCCGGATGGGGCTACAACGAGTTCATCACTAAAAGTGGTGCATACACTGTAGTCGCCGCCGATAGTGGCACTGTACTCAACGTCACAGCTACGGCTACGATTACTCTACCGGCAACAGTCGTCGGTATTGCACCAATCGTCCGTGTTGGTGCCGAGAACATCACTGTTACGATTGCTCCGGCAGCCGCTGACAACATCTACGGTGGGCAGCTAACCGCTGTCGATAACAAAGCCTTAATCTTTACGAACGCGCCAGCCGGCAGCTTCGTACAGCTTATCGCTGATGGTACTGTCGGTGGTGGATGGGCAATTGCGCTCATCAACGCCAACGGTGCAAGTACTGCCGTTACCAAGCAACCTTAGTTACCTGGTGGCTACTACCTCACATAGTAGCCACCTTTAAGAAAAGGATTACCATGATGCAAATGAACGCTCCCAAGAAGAACACCAAAGCAATGCCTAAGATGACTATGCCTAAGATGACCAAAGAACACACCGCCGCCTGTGCTGACCCTACCGGCAAAGCCCACGCCAAGCACATGACCGCGCCAATGGACATGAAACACGGAAAGTACTTATAAGGCTATGCCAAGCAAACCCCGCGTTACCCAAGTCACCCCGAGAACTGCTACCAATCCAGTACCGCTGACAACTTTTCTAGCCGTCAACACCAAGCCCCTCGCCTTACAGGTTGTCCACGATGAGGCTGTTACTATTACCAGAACTAGGTTAGGATTAGCGTAAGCTATATGGATTCCACTAAACTGACTCAAATTAACGCACTACAGGCCGATAAAGCGCAGTCCCTCGCCCGCCATGAAGACCTACTGGCGTCGACCGCTAAAGTATCCGACACGGTATTGTCGGCCACTAGTACGTTAATTTCCTACCTTGAGGGGCATGTCGCTAAGGCCGAGGTAGTCAACCAACTAGAGAGTATCAACACGCCGGACGTCAAGTACGTCGTCGAAGCGCTGCAAGTACTCGACACGACGCTCAAAAGCCACGAGAACACCGACCTGACCGAGATTACCAGCGTCATGCGCGAACTACTAGAGGAAGCCAAAGCGCTGCCGAAAGACCTGCCCGTTGAAAAAGACCAGCAGTTCATTGATTACACAGCGCAGCTCACCAGCCTCGGTGACGCGATTAAAGCCGTCGAACAGGTCGTCAAAGCCCAGAAGCTGGTGGCCGAAGCGCCGATAGTCAACGTACCCGAGGCTAACATACAAGTAGACGCCCCCGACCTAGCACCGCTCCAGACCTCCATTAAGGCCGTTGTGACGGCTGTTAACAAGATAGTTATACCAGAGTTCAAAACCGATAACACTGGCGTTGAGAAGCTCCTCAAGCAGTCCAATAAGCTGCTCGATAAGATACTCAGCAAGCCAGTCGGCGGTGGCGGGGGTGGCGGTAGTAGCTGGCCGGCTGTCGGCACCTCTGGCAATCCGGCTCCGCTCGTACTGGACGAAGCTGGTGGCCTCGTCATAGCCGCCGACCCAACTGCCAACGCAATCGCCCAAGCCGTCTACGACGCCCTGACCCGCCTCGCTCCCCCACAAAACGCCATTCCTTACGCCCGCACTATCAACGATGAAATGCGCGTTGTTATCGGTGGTGGGGCTTCTTACGTTTCGACCTACTGGGCCAACGCCAACACGGCGACAGTCTATTACTCGTCAGGCGCTCCGACTTCGGTTGATGCTCGTGAGCAATTAGAATTACAGTCAATCAACAACTTCAACCAAGTGCGTAGTCGCTGGGTAATAACTTAACAAGGAGCCATAATGCCCGTATCATATCAATTTCGCAGAGGCACAGACATTCCACCATGGATTTGGCTACGTCAGTTCCCCGCAGGCAACTCCAACCCTGGCACTTCTAATACCTATGATGGTGTTCGTTACATGTACTGGGTTGTCCAAATAGGTACAACGGCGACCTCGGCCTCCACCACTGTCCTCTACCGCTTCGATACCTGGACGAACGGCTGGCAGTTCCTCGCTACCTGTACCTCGGGCAACCAGGGCATGGACATCGAATACGACCAGCAGCGGAACGTTCTCTATATTCTGACTGGTGGTGCGCTGACAAGCTGGCAAGTCTTTAACCTAAACACTACGTCAGTGACGATTATCAGCACCGTCTGTGCCGCTTGGTCGTTGACGACGATGACACCAATCCTGACGACCGCCGCCAACTTAGGGTCGAGCATCACCCAACCGACTTGGCAAGAAGTACCCGGAGCTATCAGCGTGACGACTGGAGTGGCTCCGTTCACCACCGCCCCAACACCTGGTAATTTAGGAGCCGGTACGACTATCGCCGGTGGCTCTACTACCTCGCTACTAGTAAACGTCTTCTTCACGCCTGGCATGATCGGGCTAATGGTCAAGTTTGACGCAGCCACGCCGACCGTTGCCCTGCAGAACCAGACCTACATCATCTCGGCCGTCCCCGCTGGTGGAAACTCGGCGACGACTTCGGCAGCCATGGCGGCTATCCCGGCGGCTGGTGATAGCTTCACGGTTATCCTGCCGTCTGACGTCACTTCTGGTGTCAACACGGCGACTACGATGAGCGATACGACCGCTTGGCATCCGTGGGCTGTCAACCAGTACGCCAACTCAGACGTCGTAATTACTTCTGGGCTGGGAGCCGGGCAACGCCGTCGGATTGCTTCTAACACGGCGACCGTCCTAACACTCAACGCTGCAGTTGCGGGGAACGCCAACACTGGCGTCTGGACAACCGTACCCGACGCCACCAGCGTCTACCAGATACAACCCTCGGCCGACTTCCTCTACTACTTCGTCGCCAACTCGCTGACCACTACTTACAAGATTGACCTGTCGATGACCGCTGCCGTCTGGGTAGCCCTCGCCGTCACCCCTGCGACACTAGCGGGCGGCAGTAACACCCTCTACCCCAAAGCCGCCGCACCGTTCAGCCTGTTCATTACCCGTGGTATCGCGACGTCGACCATCTACTACTACTCGATCGGACTCAACAGCTTCATCACGCCCGTCGTCTTTGCCGGGCAGGAGACCTTTAACACCGGGTCGGGGGCTTGTTTGCTCCACGGCAAGAAGAAGCTGCTGATTACTAAAGAGGGTTCCCAGCGAAACTACATACTCGACCTCGTAACCAACATACTCGAACCGTTCCCCGAATCCATGTACGCCGCTCCCTCCGCCAACGACGGCAAGCGCGTCCGCTACGTCAAGACAGCCGACGGCGTCGAGTGGGTATACCAGATGCGAGCCGGTGGTCAGGAACTGTGGCGGATACCGCTGGAGTGGTTAGGTTAGTTATATTGTTTCCCTAATAACTTGACACATAGCGTCTATATACAGTACGATGCAACTATGATAAAAGTAATTGTCCTTCCCTTACTCGCCGTAACCGCCATTAGCGGCGCACTACTAGCCCTGCCCGATGTCCAGCGACCAGTCACGCCGGTAGCACTCACAGCGCCCGCTGTAGCCCCGACTCACCCCGAAGTGACAGAACTACTCATTATGGTCAACAACGAGCGTACAAAGGCCGGTATAACGCCACTAGTACTAGATAGTCGGTTGGTCGCTAGTAGCGAGGCTAAGTGCGCCGACCAAGCAGCGAAGAACTACCACGCTCATGTTGCCCCTGACGGCACTAACTGGAAGACTTTTGTAGCTCCACTAGTCGGTGGTGGTGTCTTTGTCGGTGAGAATCTATCATGGGGATATCCGACTTCTCAGGCTGCTGTTAATGGCTTAATGGGTAGCCCACTCCATAGGGCTGCTATCCTCAATAGCCGATTTACTGGTGTTGGCTACGCTGTTTGCGCTACTAGCGACAACCGTAACTTTATCGTCCAGCACTTCGTAGAGAGTTAATAAACTTGCAATAGTAAGCGGTATGAGACTACAATAAGGGCAAGTATTGTTTACCGTGAAATTTAGACAATTGCCCACACTCGGAGCTAAGTACACGCACTGACTGTCAGTTTAATAAACGTGTATAAAAAAACCCCAGATATTACTCTGGGGGTGTCTACCGTGATACCTCTATAGTACTTGGGTAGAAACGAGAACGCAAGTGGATTTTTCAACTCACCGATACAGGGAGTTACAGTACAGTACTGTAACTAGCAACTTAACTCACAGTACTGTAGCTACAGTAGCTCCTGAAGTAGTGCTAACTAGTATCTCAGACCTCATCAAAAACCAAGACTACCGACCCTATTACTTGGCGCAGCTCAAGAAGCTCGGGGCTGCGCGGTTTATGGAAGTAGCCAACAAAGCCCGCTCAGGGAGTGATACGCCCCACGTGCTGTTTAAGTGGTTCTTGAATAACCCAGAGAGCATTAGATAAAACAAGGCTATCTTGCCTAAACCGCTTATGTGATGTATAACTACAACTAAGATTACGTTCCACTCAAAACACGAGCGAACATACTGGTAACGCCCCGAAAGGCGATCCAGCAGCCAACCCAGACCACGGGAGCAATAATCTCTTACTAAGATTATGTAACTTGTGGAGAACAAACATTATGGCAAATATCGGACAAGCAGTTGGTAACTTTCTAGGTTTCGACCCAACACCAGGTTTTAACATTGCTAACGGTGGTAGCGGTTCAGCCTACCCAGCTGCTACAGGTACTAGAACCTTAATCGGTACTAACCCCGGTGGCACACCAGCAGCGCCAACTAATTCTTTCGCAAACTGGGGTACTGGCGCAGGCGGTCAAGCTGCTGATACTGGCGGTACAACTGACCCGACCTACGGTGGCTACGGCTCCGCTGGCGCACAAGCCGCTGCACAAGCGACCGCTAACACTCAAGCCGAAAACAACGCCTACCTAGACGGCCAAGAAGCCGACCTGAGAGGACTACTCGGACGGACTGATACCAGCCTCAGCCAAGGACTAGGTAAGCTTGATACTGATTACACCAACAACGTTAACAGCCAAAACAGCCAACGCGGCCAAGCCAACTCCGACTACGGCGACCAGCGCGTCACAACCGGCAAAGACAAACTAGCCGGCTATAACCAGATCGCCCGTAACGCCGGCAACGGCTACCGCTCACTGGCGCAGATTATCGGCCGTAACGCTGGTTCTGGTTCGAGTGCTTTCCAAGACTTACTGCCTGATGTTGTCGGCAGAGATACCAGCGGTAAGCGCAGCGTCGTCAATGATACCTACGCCTCCAACCTCGGCAATATCGACACCGCCCAGAAGAAAACCGAATTAAGCTTTGAGAATATCCTCCGTGACCTCGCTACGCAGCGTAGTGGCGGTGAGCGTGACTTTAGAGCCGGTATAGAGGGACAGCGCCAAGACTTACAGAGCAAACTCGGTGGCGTAAGCGGTCAGCGCGCCCAGAACAACGGCGGCGGTTATGACGCGGTTAGAGATGCCCAAGCTTCCTCCCGCGCTGCTATC
>JAYTAD010000030.1:0-1343 GCA_043737705.1 Candidatus Saccharimonadota bacterium
TTAGGTGTCTTGGTCGTTACTTTGATACAAACACCCCTTTTTAGAGGACCGTTTTGCTCGTAGTAACGAGTTTTTAGTGCGTTATGAATACGGCCAAGCGCAGGAGATTTACTCTTTTTAAGAGTCGTCTTGCGTGGCTTTCGCACTAATTGATTGATTGTAGGCATGTAGTATTAAAACTCCAGTTATTTTAGATCTTTGGTAGATGGGAGTACCCCACCGTTCAACGCGTCTGAAAACTCAGCATGTTTTCATCGCCTTTTCTCTTTAACTCTGCCACGTCTGTACACATTCAACTAACGCCGCAGTTCAAAGAGAGGAAACTCACGATTGATTATAGCAAATCCAACCGCTTTCGTAAAGAGATGACAAGTTTGGCGATTTGCCAAAGAATTGATGTCTATGTAAAAGTAGAGCCGGCCCGGAAGGAGCCCGACGGGCTCTACTTTTACGGGTCGGCCCTATACCTTACGGGCGCAGTCGCCTCGGGCGGTGGTGGTGACACCAGCTCGATATGGCCCTGGTCAACATCTGGTAGGCCTGGATAGTGTCGGCCTTGTAACAGGCCAGGGCGTGGTGGACTTGATTGGTAGCCATGATGGACTCTTTCTGTTCCGGGACGATGGGTCACAACGTCCGCTGGTTGAGTCGCCAGGAGGTAACCCGGCAACTTTCATGCAGGCGAGCTCTATCATAGTCGATTGCTGGCTAACGCGCAAGGACCGGACATGAAAAGAGCCCGCCAAATACAGGTCACGTCCTTGAACTAACTTAAGGCAGACTTTATTCATTTGACGGGCTCAGGCTACTACTTGAACCGCTCGGCTTTCTTGGCCCGCTCTTTTTTGCAAGGCCTGGCCTTGCAAAATAAATACCTTATAACTTTATAGAATGTGTAAATAAAAATAGAGCCGGCCCGAAAGGAGCACAGGGGCTCTACTTTCAGGTCAGCTCTAGGAGCGGACCGGTTGAAGATGACTACTTGCGATCCTCGCGGTAATCGAAGAACGCTCGTCGCGACTCTTGCCACTCGTTGCCAAGCCAGACAAGTTCGGTACGGATACGAGATGCGATGCGAGATGCGACGCGACGAACGCGCCAAAAGCGCTTTCCCCTACCTTCCATGTGCTCGGCGAAGATTCTTTCGAATTCCTTATTGCTAGTCATAACTATTGCCTCTTTTCGTGTTGTTTGACAATCGATCTAAGTCACGGTTGTGCCGTAAAATCATACAAGCGTAAAACGAAAAAACTGCCTCACAGAGAGGTCGGATGCCGTAGTTGTTTCTAAAACTCCAAAGTCCTTTCTATATCAACCCGCATTCTTACACGTGTCCCATAGAA
>JAYTAD010000031.1:0-3996 GCA_043737705.1 Candidatus Saccharimonadota bacterium
TGCCGCGACACCCGCAACAATAATTGAATGGGGTAATACTTTGGCCAAAGCGGCCGATTTTTGCAAGTTATTCAACTGTGGAGCCAGCGCAGAAACGACATGAGCATCAATCTCAAGGCGCGTACCTGTCATACCGAGCGGATCTTTGATGTTATCTTGTCCATCAAGTTTATACGCATGTGGTACAACGTCTAATATCTCGCGGTTAGCTGGTACTTTACCGAGTGTAGCTACCTCTTCAATACGAGATAAATCATCATTATTAATCTCATGGTCAGCGGCACCAACAGCAATCATCCCATCAGCATGAGTGCTTAGAATATGTGTCCCATTAATGCTCATAGTTGCTCCATTAACCTGATGGCCGCTCATACGTTCGGCTTCACCAAGAGCGTCGTCGATTGCTTGGGCGGGACCGCTTAAGTTAACTACTGTACCTTTTCGCATACCACTATTTGACGCGCTACCTACCCCGACAATCGTCGGTGAGCCTGTTGTTCCGTCAATATGAGCTACAACGCAGCGTATTGTTGTTGTACCGATGTCAATACCGACAGCGAATCGAGAATTTTCTTGCATGGTTATTAGTATATCGCTTATGTAAGAAGTTGCAAAGTGTTATATCCTAAAGCTGCGTAAGAATCTCGACGCCGTCTTCGGTCACGAGCACTGTATGTTCGAAGTGCGCCGCCAAACTGCCGTCACGAGTGCGGATTGTCCAGCCGTCACTATCAGTTTTAATCTTCTCTCCTCCGAGTGTAGCCATCGGTTCAATCGCAATCGTATCACCAGGAACAAGCAACACTCCCTTACCCTTTTGACCCCAGTTCGGCACTTCGGGCGCTTGATGCATCTCGTGCCCAACACCGTGGCCAATAAGCTCGCGAATAATGCCCAGTTTACCTTCGCGCAGTACTTTTTCTACCGCAGCCCCAATATCTCCCGTATAGGTCGGGCCTTTAATTGCGTCGATGCCCGCATAAAGGCTCCGCTCGGTAACATTGACAAGGTGTTTCTTTGCGCCTGTTGGAGTTTCGCCAACAATCATACTGAACGCACTGTCGGTTTTCATTCCCTTATACGTAATAACAAGGTCAAAACTAGCGATATCACCCTTTTCAAATCGATAGTCACTAGGAATGCCGTGTACAATTTCATCGTTGGTCGAAACGCAAATAACGTTAGGAAAATTTACTTCAGATGTTTTATAAGTCGCTGTCGCACCCAAGGCTTTAATCTCACGGGCTACCCAAGCATCCACTTCCAGCTCACTCATACCAGCTACGATTCGACTTTTTAGACCTTCATAAATAGTAGCTAAAATCTTGCCACCTTCACGCATCGCATCGATGTCTGATTGAGATTTTAGACGAGCTTGCACGCGGTTAGCTCTTCCATAATTCGGTCATGTATCTGTCCGACGGTACCCGTACCGTCAATATGTACGATATTAACATCTTGTTCGGTAAAGTAGTTCAAGATTGGATATACCTCTTGTCGATATATTTTCAAACGTTTATCAATTGCCTCTGGAGTGTCATCAGCTCGGCCGCGAACCTCGAGCCGTTTTAATAATTCACTTTTAGGAACCTCCAATACGACTACCAGACCAATCGAACGATTGTGCAGCGGTGCGTTTTCAATCAACCACTTTGCTTGAACTAGCATTCTAGGAAATCCGTCAAGAATCAACTGATTTATATTAACCGCACGCTGAAAAGCCTCACTCATAATTTCGTTAACTTTTTCAGATGTAACTAGTTTACCGGCTTGCATGTCACGCAATAATTCGTCGTCATGAGTGTCACGCAGTAACTGTCCGGCACTTAGCCAGCGCCACCCGTGACGGGCTGCTAGTATTTGCGCCTGAACGCTCTTGCCGGCACCAGCGGGACCAAAGAATATAATCATACAAAAAAGCTCCTATTTGTTTTTATTGTAGCGCGTTTTTAACAAGTTTGGCTACTGTCGCACCATCGGCGGAATTACCAAGCTCTTTTTTAACCGCGCCGATCACTTGCCCTAAAGCGCTTGGACCGCTTACGCCCAGCTCGGACACGACCCTGGTTACCACCAAGTGAATCTCGGACTCGGATAGTTGTTCAGGTAAATAAGCGGCTAGGATTTTTGCCTCAGAACGCTCGTTGTCGGCAAGTTCCGGTCGCTCAGCACCGTCATAGATCCTAGCGCTTTCATTGCGCTTTTTGACTTCTCGTCCAATCACCTGTTCAATAACGGCATCATCCAAGCCTACGTCGCGCTTGCTCTGAGAAACTTCTTCGTTAAGAATTGCAGCCTTCAGGCCGCGCAAAACTTCACCCGCAAAACGATTGCCGCCCAATAAGGCGGCTTTTAAATCGTTATTAATTTGCTCTTTGAGGGCCACGTTTATCGGAGCCCTAGGCGTGCTTTGTTTAGTTTGTCAGCTTTGCGTTCTTTGCGAATAATCGCTTTTACTCGACGCTCAGTTTTACTAAGAGGTTTAGCGAATCGCATCGAAGCCTTAGCTTCAGCTAATACGCCGCTTTGCAAAACTTTGCGGTTGAAACGACGAATAATATTTTCGTTCGCTTCGCGTTCATCTTTACGTGTTACTTGTACCATAATATGACGAGTATAACAGAGATATAGTTTAGTTGCAACTAACCACCTACGTAATATTGCCAGGCGCCAGTGTCGTATAGCCAATCTCTTTCAGCGCCACTAATCGGCACACCTGACGCCGCGCAAACCGTTGCCGACCCGGCTTTGACACCCGGATACTCAATAAGTTGACCTGTATTGGTATATTGAAAATTTTTGCCAGATTTACCAAACGCCACCAGAGAGAATTGGGTTGGATTGACAGCTGGCATTCGACAGTACACGATATTGTAATAGGATGTTCCATTAAAATAATGGTCATATGCGGATTTTGATGCTTTTAGTCCAAGCGTCACAAGCTGCGCGCCCCCTACCGGATAAGCACCGTTCTCGACCTCATACAGACGTATTTTTTTGGCGATATTGTTGAGGTCTGATTGCACAGAAGCGTCATACGCTCGATTCTGAATACCGTTATAAGCCACGATTGTTATCGCTGCTAAAATACCAATAACAACAATCGTTATTAACAGCTCTACAATAGTAAAACCTTTTGGTTTCGCCCACACATTCATATGATTATTGTATACCATTATTCTTACGGTTATAACAAATTAGCGGCGCTAGATTCTAGGTGAAGAAGGCGACCCTCGACAGTTCGTCGGCCTTGCCATTCATTAATGTTTGGTTGAAACATGATTGCGATCTGCTCGCCAGGTTCTACGAAAAAATGCGCTGGCGCACTAAAAGCCAAGGCTTGCATACGCCTGCCTGCTCTATCCTTTATCTCTAGTTTGACGTGCTGATTGTCTGCGCCCATACGACGTTGATTAATCACAGTAACGTCTTTGATCTTTAAAATTGGCTCAGGGTTGGCGCTGCCAAATGGTTCTAGTTGCGCCAATTGGGTAATCAACTCTTCAGTGACTTCCGATAAATCATCGATCACGACGTCCGCCCTCGGCAGCAACAATTCTTCTTGGTTTTCTAATTGCAGACTTTTGTAAAATTCGTTCACGCGAACGCGAAAGGCATTTATATTTTCGGTCGGCAATGTCACGCCAGCTGCCAGAGTGTGCCCGCCGCCTTTGGTAACAATATCATCAGACGCACGAATTGCGGCTACTGCGCTAAACCCACCGTAACTACGAGCTGAACCCTTAGACATATCACCCATCTCCTGAAGAACATAAGTTGGTTTTTTGTATCTTTCTAATAATTTTGCCGCCACTATACCGACAATTCCATGATTCCAATCCGCCCCGCTCACAACCAAAACCGGATTATCCCGATATTGTTCGGCCTGCAAAATAGCTGCTTTAAAAATCACGTCCTGATCTGATCGCCTAGTAAGATTTAAAACATCGAGTTGTTGAGCTTTTTCTAGTGCAATTTCGTTATTCTCAGCCAGTA
>JAYTAD010000032.1:0-23147 GCA_043737705.1 Candidatus Saccharimonadota bacterium
ATGAAAAAAGCCGGCTTAGAAGTGGTAATGATTACAGGTGATAACAAAAAGACCGCAGAGGCAATTGCTAAGCAACTTGGCTTAACGCGAATCTTTGCCGAAGTTTTACCAGAAGACAAGGCGAATTATGTGAAAAAATTGCAAGCTGAAGGAAAGTTTACCGCTATGGTCGGAGATGGTGTTAATGATGCACCAGCCTTAGCTCAAGCAAATATTGGTATTGCTATCGGCGCGGGTACAGACGTGGCTATTGAAACGGCTAAAATCGTGCTCATGAAGTCCGATCCATCTGATATTTTACGAGCGATACGTTTAAGCAAGGCTACCGTCAGAAAAATGAAACAAAATCTTGCCTGGGCAAGCGTATACAACATAGCCGCTATTCCAATTGCGGCAGGTGTTCTCTACCCTGCTTATGGGATTATGTTGCGGCCTGAATTTGCCGCCCTGCTTATGTCATTGTCGTCAATCTTTGTAGCTTTAAACGCGGTTTCTTTAAAGCGAGCCGAAAAAGAATTGATTAAGGTATAGTACGAGTTGCAGTGATGTTTTGAAGCAGGGAGGATACATATTATAATGGATTAAGGAGGATAGTATGAATATGAAAAAAGATACAGTACTCATTGGAATAGCGGGAATAATTTTAGGAGTCATGATCGCTACTTTTACCGCTTCGGCTGCGGTCAATAATAATATGGGTGGCATGATGCGCATGATGGGCATGAACTCAAGTCCAACCACCGGAGAGATGTTCGATAACTCTATGGGCGATCACGGCGGTATGAGTATGGATGGTATGTCGAATTCTTTATCTAATCGAACTGGCGATGAATTTGATAAAGTATTTATCGAGCAGATGATTGATCACCACCAGGGTGCCATAGATATGGCCGAGCTAGCGAGTAAGAACGCCAAACACGATGAAATCAAACAAATGTCTGAGGACATAATCGAAGCCCAAACTTCCGAAATCAATCAAATGAGAGATTGGCAAAAAGCCTGGAATTATTAAGTTCTAGTCAAAAAACAAGGTTATTCTTGACTAGTTCGTTCTACTAAAATTGTACATTCGGTCACGAGTGCCGCAATCGCACCAACCGCAGCCAGTACTGGCGCCAGGACGATTCCTACGAGCCCGATAGTTAGAGGTATTTCAATAATAGTTTTATTGGACTTATCTTTGATAATCATGCGCCGAACATTACCTTCGGCAATTAATTGCTTTACTTTGGCGATGAGATCTTCGCCTTTAATGCTAAATTCTTCGTATGTTTTTTTATCAGTCATATAGTAATAGTACACTTAAAATACCAGGCTATCAAACTGCTATACTGTTTGTATATGAAGATACTTTATCCAGATATCCCAAAAAAACTATCTCATGTTGAAGATATTACTGCTCTTCTTCGTAGCGATGAAAATTTGACTGGTCTATGTATTGAAAATGTTGATATTTCAGGCGTAAGACTGAAAAGTGTGGCAATTGAAGAATCGCTCATATCGAAAGTAAACTTTTCTCAAACACATATCAATACGTTTGAAGTAAAGGACTGTCTATTCAAAGATTGCGACATGACAGCGAGTTCATTCGCCAACTCAAGCTGGCATGTTACCGAAGTGATTGGCGCACGCTGTAGCGGTATTCAACTGCAGACGAGCAAGCTAAAGAACGTATTGTTCAAAGGATGTAAAATTGAACTAGCTAATTTTAGATTTTCAACCTTGGAGAATGTAATCTTTGAGGACTGTATGATCAATGACATCGATTTTTATAATGCGACGTTAAAAAACGTAACATTTAGTGGCTCGAGTATAGAGAATATAGCTTTTTCTGGTGCTCGATTAAAGAATGTCGATTTGTCAGAGGCGCAAATTATTAGCGTTAAAAATATCACCGGCCTCAAAGGTGCCACGATTAACTACGAGCAGCTGACGTTTTTGGCTCCTTATTTTGCCCAAGAACTGGGTATGACAATCAAAACCTAGTCGATTGTCCGCGACCGCGTTGCTGTCAATCTTTGGACCTCTAGCCAGCAGTTAACGCCGCGTCAATGGTATGCCGGTCCAAACCGTTTTTCCAAAGTTTTAAAAACTACTATTGCTCTTACGCCCGATTAGGTTCACAATGTCGAAATACATGGAACGTCATAGCCCGGAACGAATACCATCAATCCTTAGACCAGAAACCGAACCAGGCCTTGTTTCGGTGGAGCGCTACGACGCCGACAACGGCTCGGTTATAGGTTATTTTGGGGATTCTGTTTCAGATGGCGAAAAATCGCGCATTGCTTTTATCCCTGGTATTGGCAGTGGTGTTGCTTCGGTTGGCGGCCTGGCCTCTCGATTCAGCGAACGTGGCCATGAGGTCATCGTGATTGATACCAGGTCGCGTTTATTAAATCTTGGAAAATTTGCAACGATGAATTACTATGCCGAATTAGTAGTTGATGCCGCTCAAGAGCATTACGGTGACGGCAAAGACTTTGTCTTAGCTGGTTTTTCATTTGGGGGATTTGTCGCCCAAGAGATAGCCGTGAAACACCAAGAGCAGGTTGAATCGCTCGTCTTGCTTAACACATTGGCGGATGGTGTCCTTTTGCACCCCCCGTCTGTAACCGAAATGGCTAACATATTGAAGTTTGTCGCTCAGTATTCAAAAGAAACGCTTGCTAAACACGGAGCTAGTGTGTTTGGCGACGATCCTGAATTGCTAAAATTACACGATATGGATGTCGACGTCAATAGGCTTGCGGGTGCAAAGCAAGCAGTTGCAATGGTTCGTAATAATGTGCTTGGAATTAATACCGTGCATGGAGCTCTGCTTGGCCAAGGTCCCCTGGCTAGGCTGAGCGAAATCGATAAACCAACATTAATTATCGGCGGCGATAAAGATCGTGTCGCGCCATTACCGAACAGCCTGGAATTGCATAAACGAATCAGAAATTCAGAACTAAAGATTATCAAAGGTGGTGGTCACATGGGCCCCATTACACAAGTAGACCTTTACGAAGAGCATATAAACGATTTTTTGGAGCGCAACAAGCCAAAACGAAATATCAAACGTTCTCGCAAGGTTAAATCTGCCAAGACGACTCAAGCGGCGCAATAGCTCGCCGCCTTTTGGCGTCACATACTGAGTTATTTGCTACTATATGTAATAGATGAATGTGAATTTTAAACGCTTGGTCGATAAATTAGTCAGAGACAAAAACAATAACGTTGCATTGATGCAATTTCCTAATCCCCCAATTATAGGCTGGTTGATTTTTTTGGTGCTGGCGCAGGTTGTCGCTCCGGGTTCTTTCCGGACGGGGTTCGCCCAGTTAAGTAGCGGTTTTTTGTTCATCTGGTCATATCTGGAAATAACCCAAGGATCCAGCTACGCTCGGCGGCTTCTTGGTGCTGTCGTAATGGCCTCTATCCTTTTAGGCTATTTTCAAACGTGAACACAATCCTAACCATTCTTATTGTTAGCCGGTACAAGCAATAGTATAATAAAGGTACGTTTAATTGATTGGAGTTGTCATGAAGCACGCAAAACTAATAGTCCTAAGTTTGACTTTACTGGCCGTATCTATCTTTGCTTTTTCTGGGGTAGCTTCGGCTCAAAGTGTAAAAACTGGAGACACAGTCACGGTCGCAGCTGGAGAAGAAATAGATAGTCTGCTGTTTGCGAGTGGTACGAATATCGATATTGCCGGAACGGTAAATGGTGATGTTTTTTGCGCCGGTCAAACGGTCACAATTAGTGGAACGGTAAATGGTGATGTTTTTTGCGCCGGTCAAACGGTTAATGTAACCGGAAAAGTCACAGGTAGTGTTCGACTGGCTGGCCAAACTGTCACGCTTGGTGGTGTAATTGACGGTAGCGCGGCGATTGCCTCACAGACGTTACTACTACAAAAAAACAGCTCTATACAGCGTGATTTAGTCGGTGGAGCAGAAACCGCTACTCTAAACGGCATTATTAGCCGTGATGTAGCGCTTGGTGCGTCAAAGATTGCTATTAATGGACAGGTTGGCCGTAATATTAAAAGCGAAGTAGAGGCTTTGACGGTTGGTCCAGCGGGACGTATTGGGGGTGATATTGCCTACACCAGTAATACAGACGCTGTTGTGAGTCCAGGCGGTCAAATTATTGGTACGGCAACAAGAGCTCCTCTGGAGCAGATGTCAAACAATCGCTCGAACGCTCCCTTTGCGTTGACTTTTTCTGCCTTTATTTACAGCTTTGTGACGCTTCTTATCTTGTCGCTAGCGCTGGCGCTGCTTATTCCAAGCATGCTCCATGAGGCATCATCGAAAGCGCTTAGCTCACCTGGTCGTGTTGCGCTAGTTGGGTTTTTGGGGGTTATTATTATACCAATTCTCATTTTAGTCCTACTATTCTCAATCATTGGCCTACCGCTTGGTATTTTGGCATTACTGGCCTGGCTTGTTATTGTTATGCTCAGCGGACCATTTGCCGGTTACACATTCGGTCGACTAATTCTGAAAACTGAGAAAAATCCAATATTTATTATGTTTTCGGGTGCTAGCCTGTTGTTAATCATCTATTTCATTCCGATTCTCGGTCTGTTGGTGATGCTGGCAGCGTATTTGTTTGGCACTGGTATGATTTTGGATGCGGCAATGCAACGAATGCCAAAGCGCGCCCAAAAAGTGTCTTAAGACAGACGTATGTGAGGGTCTATACTGTCGAGCGGTCTTGATCTAATACGGCAAGTTTAGCTCGTTCTAACGATAACCTGGCTATACGGTTACCGACTCTGATTCCGTGCCCGCGCGATAAAACGTCATTTACTTTTTCTCTTGTTTGGGCAGCTGCCAGTCGGTATCTTTCGCTCACGGTAGACTCAATCGTCTGGTCAAGCGCTATGTCAAGGTATAATTCAATCGAGTCAAGTGTATTGTCGCTAATATGTTGCCGTTCTCTGAGTCCGTCACAAGCAAAGTGAGCAAGACCACGGGCAATCTCAAACACCCTCTCGATGGCAAGATCGTGCTTATCATCCATTTGCTCATTCATATTCTTATATTATAACACATAATGATGTAATATGTCAATACAAACATCAATAAAAATACCCTTTAGCGCAAGGTTTAGCCCATTATTACAGTTAAAAGAATGATTTATAGATGAATAGTTGTATACTTAAAACATTAACCATAAACATTATAAGGAAGAATGCAATGGCCAAAAAATTAGTATCAAAAAATGTGACCCAAAATCAACTATTTACACTACTCGGAGGCTTCGGGATTGTTCTGACTGTTGTCTTGGTAGTGCTCGCTATAGCAGTGAAGGCAGGTAACGACTTTGCCACCGATCAAGTACGTAGCCAATTAGTTCAAGAAAGAATCTCTTTCCCACCAGCTGGCTCGCCAGCACTACTTGCGGCTGAGTTTCCTGGTCTACAACAATATGGTGGACAGCCAGTCGACAACGGTGTCAAAGCCAAGGCTTATGCCGATGAGTTCATTCTGGCTCACATGATGAAAACTTCTGAAGGTAAGTCATACGCTGAGGCTAGTACGGCTTCTCGGGCAAACCCAACCGATCTAAAGTTAGCTGGAGTCAAGAATACCCTATTCCAAGGTTCTATGCTTCGTACTAGTTTACTTACTGCGTACGCTTTCTCTGTGCTTGGAACTATAGCTGGATACGTCTTTCCTTTGATGTTAGCTTTAGCAGCTGTAACCTTCTTGCTGTCACTCGCCAGCTTTGCCAAAGCACGACGAGCCTAAATGCGAGTAGTGATAGTCGGGGGCGGTTTTGGTGGTGTCCGAGCGGCATTGAATCTGGCCAATCTGCCAAATTTTGATGTCGTGCTGGTGTCTAAGGAACCGTACTTCGAGTATCACTCTGCGCTCTATCGTTCTGCGACTGGACGTTCGCCACTTGAGGTGGCTATTTCGCTTACTGATTTTTTTGCGAAAGATAGCAATATTACGGTAGTCCAGGATGAGATTATTCATTTTGACCCTCAAAAGAAATTAGTGGCTGGTTTCGCCCAGGCCGTTTATCACTACGATGTCTTAATACTAGCGGTGGGCGTTGTTACGCAGTACTTTGGCATCAAAGGTCTGGCCGACTTTTCACACAGTGTCAGCACTCTCAAAGAGGCTCTTGCACTAAAAAGTGCCCTCCACGAAGATCTTGTCTCGGGTCATCACTCGGAACGTAACTATGTGGTTATTGGGGGTGGTGCTACTGGAGTTGAGCTGTCGGCAGAGTTAGTGGGCTATTTGAAGCACATTAGACGTCGCCACAACGTAAAGACAAGGTTTAATGTTGATTTGATTGAAGCTGGCTCTAGTTTGCTTTCCAGCCTTCCAACGGGCTTCACTAACAAGATCGAACAAAGGGTTAAGCGGCTCGGTGTGAGAGTGCATCTTAACACGGGCGTTAAAAGCGAAACCGTTGATGAAATAGAGCTACCGAGAGGTGAAATTAAATCGCACACGGTCATGTGGACCGCTGGAGTTACCAATAATCACCTCTTTGCTAAGTACCCCGAAGTATTTCAGTTAGGTAAAGCCGGAAAAGTTATCGTTGACCAATACCTCGAGACGCAACCTGGTATTTATGTATTGGGTGATAGCGCCGCTACCCAGTACAGCGGCATGGCTCAAACGGCTGTTCATGATGCCAATTTTGTCACCTCTAATCTCAAGCGGACGCTAAACCATCAGCCGAGGTTATCGTACAAGCCGAAAAAACCAATCTATGCAATTCCGACAGGCCCACATTGGGCGGCTGTACTGTGGGGTAACGTAAAAATTTACGGTTTTGCCGGATGGATATTGCGACGGTTAGCCGATTTAAGACTTTATCTTTCATTTCTTCCCCTAGCTAAAGCCCTCACCGCGTGGCGAGCTGGATTTATTATTAAAGAGACGTGTTCTATTTGTAAAAAATAGATATTTTCTATTGCTAAACCACGTGACATCACACTCTAGCTATTCGTGGCCGGAAACTCTATAGTAAAAGAACGCATGAGAGATTTTCTTGTAATTTTACGTCGTAATTTTTCATCACCTATAGTGATTGCAATCTTAGTGCTGGCCTCAATACTGCTTCTTCTCAATGAACCGCGTGATGCATGGTTCATATCTTTTGTAATTATTGTTAATACACTACTGGCAATTGTACAGGAAGTGCGGGCACAAAGAGCTCTTAAAAAACTCGAACTGATGAGTGCTCCTAGGGCTCGGCGGATACAGGCGGATGGAACTGTTGATGAAATAATGTTCGATAAACTGGTTGTAGGAGATACCATCCAACTGCAACTTGGTGATGAGGTACCGGCTGATGGCAAGATTGTTATCGGCGCAGGCCTCGAAGCTGATGAAAGTATTCTAACGGGTGAATCAGCGCCAGTTGAAAAATCTAATCAATCGATTGTTTATGCGGCGAGTGCGATTGTGGCCGGGAGTGCAACCTTACGCGTGACAGCCGTGGGGCTCGATAGTAAGGTTGGATCTATGACTACAACGTTAAAACGGTATGAGCCCCAACTAACGCCGCTTCAACATGCTATTGGTCGGGCGATTACGTGGCTTACGTATGGTGCGCTTGGTTTGGCGGTTATTATTTTTTTTGTTTATTATTTATCCGATGAGAATGCCGTAAAAATATTTAAAACAATTACCTCAGCTGCAGTAACGGTTGTACCTGAAGGACTGTTGTTGGCAAGCTCGATGTTACTTGCTTTTGGCTCCATTCGGCTTGCGCAGGCAAAAGTTTTGCCGCAAAAGTTAGCCGCTATAGAGGCGATGGCGCTACTGAACGTTTTGTGTGTCGATAAAACCGGTACGCTGACAAGCGACGTTATTACATTTGAAAAACTTGAATTATTCGATGGCGCAGATTCCCGCACGGCACAACTTGTCGGTATAGTCGCGAAAGAGACAAGTGGCGGTAATGCTACAGGAAACGCGGTGAGAGCAGGCCTTGCTGCCCCTGAGCGCTACGATGTGCTACAAACGCTAGCTTTTTCCTCTGCGCGCAAGATGAGTGGCGTCAAAGTCGCCTATAAAGCCAAAATATACAGTACGATGATGGGCGCACCGGAATTTCTTGATAAACTCGCTCCCCTGTCGTCGTTACAAAAGAAACGTGTTGAAATATTAACTGCTGAAGGAAAACGCGTTCTTTTAGTTGCAGTTTTTGACGACACGACGCTGGCGTTAAAAGATTTACCGGAGGGCTCTGGTAAGGCGGTCGGGCTTGTTATACTGTCCAACGAGCTTCGTCGAGGCGTCCAAAAGACGGTGGCGTATTTGCAAAAAAATGGCGTTAGTCTCCGCGTGATAAGTGGTGACAATCCAGATACCGTCCAGTACGTTGCAAAAAAAGCTGGTATTACCAATCACCACAAAATTTTAACTGGCATCGATCTTCAAAAAATAAATAAAAGAGACTGGAACAAATTGATTGCAGAAACGACAATTTTTGCCCGCGTGTTACCAGAACAAAAAGAGCGACTTATCGCGACGTTCCAAAAACTCGGCTATTTTACTGGCATGGTTGGTGACGGTGTTAACGATGCCTTAGCCTTAAAAAAGGCTGATCTTGGTGTGGCGATGTACGCTGGAGCCAGTGCCACCCGACGCGTTGCCGATATAGTCCTTTTGAACAACTCGTTTAACTCTCTACCGCTTGGTATGCGCCTAGGCAATCGCATCATGCAGGCAATTGAAATTATTGCCGCTTTGTTTTTTCACAAAATTATTTATGGAGTCGTCCTTCTGCTTTCAACACTCGTGCTCGGCATCGTTTATCCGTTTGAACCGCGGCATATCACCTTTATGAATATCTTTCTCGTGACACTTCCGACGTTGATGTGGACACTTTTCCCGCCGTTCCCTCGCCATCGCTTGTCACCCCGTTTCTTTTGGCGTGACACACTGTTTGCGGTTGCACCAATAGCAGTCTTATCTGGTATTGTCGTGACTGCTACCTACACAATGTTACGTCTAATTCATCCGAACGATCCCGTAGGTGTATCAACAACAACGGTGATTGTCGCCACGTTCTTTGGCATTTATCTTGTGTTTTTAGTACCACGCATGTTTGATGTTAAAAATAACCATACTGCCCGGCTAGTTCGTTTATTGTATATATTAAGCGTTGTCTTAGTCCTGATACCAAGTTTTGGTTTGAGTTTCGTCCGTGATTTTTTTGATTTTACTGCTCCGGCCTGGCAAGATACTTGGCCGCTCCTTGCGCTCATTGTTGCTACTGCCATGGTTCAATGGAAAATCGCTCAGAGCGCTGGCCGGCGGCTTAAAAAGCGAGAATCTTAACGACCGGGGAGTTGGGACATAACATAAAGAGCCACCTGCTACATACAGGCGGCTCTTTAGTGTGCAACATTGGCCTATTTACATGATACGGACAAGCTGAAGGCGGTTGGCTCGCATGCCAGAACTCCATTCGACAAAGTCGCGTGCAGTTTTTCCAACCAGGCTTTTTCCGAGCGGACTGGCTATCGATATGCGTCCATCGCTTGGGTTGGCCTCTAGGCTGTCAACAATCGTATAGCGGAATAACCGACCTTGCTGATCGATGAGGTCAACGACAGAGCCTATCGCTACTTGTAGCCGCGCTCTCTTGGTTGGCAGTAGTTTTGCCGTCGATAGGATTAGTTGTTTGTCTGTAAGCTCTGCTTCAAGATTCTCAAGCAACGAAAGTTTTTCGATGCGTTCAAATCGATCATCATGGCCGGTTGTTTTATCAAGTTCGCGTAAATTCTGTCGCGCACGATGCAAATCATGCTCGAGCGTAGTGATAGATTTTTTTAATTCCTTCATACCCTTTTTGCTAAGTAGAAGCGTTCTCTCTGTTTGGTTTGTACTCATTTGCAACTCCTCCTGTTTTGTACTTATTGTACGTATTGTTTAGGTAGCGTTTCTAGGCCTATAACCATGAGCGTCTGCTACTGGCTCTATTGTTGCGCACATTGCTGAGTGAATACTGAGAATTTAACTATTTATGTTGTATTTTTTCATTCTATGAAAGTTTTTTAGTAAAAGCTATTGTTAAAGGCTCGTTTTTTAGTTTTTGCTTAATAGTTATTGAATTATAGGTAATAAAAAATTAAAACGCGTGACATGATTGGGCGCGCTGCTGGCAGAGAGTTCGCCATTATGAAGTTCGACTATTTTTTTTGCAAGTGCAAGACCTAAGCCATACCCTTTTTGGTAACTTTTTGTTCGGGAAATGTCGGCGCGGTAGAATCGATCAAAAATATGCGGTAACTTCAGCCTCTCGATGCCTTGGCCGCTATTGGATATTTCAAAACATGCTAGGTGGTGGTTGCGACGCGAAAGATTTATAGATATTAATGAGTCGGCTGGACTGTATTTAATGGCGTTATCGACTAAGATTGCGATAAGTTCAGATAGTGCAGCTTCATTGCCTTCCACGAGAGAGTGAGCAGTAGTTTTGACGGTTAACCGTTTTGGTGGTAGGTCGTAGCGACGCAGCACCTCTTGAGTGATGTCACTGAGATTGACGGCCGTTCGCTCCAGCTTATCGTGATCAAGGCGCGATAGGCTAAGTAGCATCTCAGACAATCGAGATAGCTTTTCTACTTCTTCAAGGTTACTGCGGAGTACCTGTTTGAGGTCAGATTCAGTTGCATGCTTATCGCGTAGCGTTACCTCAATTTCAGCTTTCATTGTTGCCAGCGGGGTTCGGAGCTCGTGGCTGGCGTCACTCGTGAAGCGAGATTGGGCTTCATGTGCTTCCTGAATTGGGCGCAGCGTGCGCTTGGCAAGGAGAAAACTTCCAATACCCCCAGTAATAAAAATGAGAAAATTGGCGTACACCAAACCGATTGATATCCTCTCAGAAGCCCCTGCGGCTTCATTTATAAGCAGGCTATCGTTACGGAGCGGCACAAAGCCAAATTCAACCCGCAAACTTTCTTGGAGCCCTCTCAGGTGAATATTGATTTCATTAGACGTGAGTTGAAAAATTGCTAGGCTAAACAAGATGCTTATTATCATCAATATCAATAAATACCATCCCGTAAGTTTTAAGGTAGCGGACTGAAACATATTAACTAGTTTCAAGTTTATATCCAAATCCGCGGATAGTATGAATTAACTTTGTTCTATAAGGCGCGTCAATCTTGTTGCGAAGATATTTTATATACACTTCGACCGTATTGGGCAAGATGTCTGCGTCGTAGTCCCATACATGGCCAATAATGACATCTTTACTGAGCGGCCGACCTTGGTTGCGAAGCAAAAATTCTAATAAGGCAAATTCTTTGCTGGTGAGTCGTATGGTATCGTTAGCTCGCTTGACGCTGTAATTAATAGTGTCCATTGATAAATCGCCTACCGTTAAGACGGTCGCTTGTTGTTCGGCGGGGCGGCGTAACAGAGCGCGCACACGGGCGAGTAGCTCTTCAAGTGCAAATGGTTTGACTAAATAATCATCAGCACCAGTATCGAGCCCCTCGGCACGGTCGTGAACACTGCTCATGGCGGTTAATAGGATTACGGGAGTATGAATTTTGGCGTCCCGCATTGCCTTGACGATACTAAGGCCGTTATATTCCCCGGGAATCATCCGATCAATGATGGCGACGTCGTACGGCTCTGTTGTGGCCATCGCGTACCCATTGTCGCCGTCGTAAGAGACGTCAACCGCGTAGCTTTCTTGTTCAAGCGCTTTTTTCAAAGCTCGAGCAATTTTATGTTCATCTTCAACAATCAATATTCTCATGTATCTATATATTATAACATCGAGTCTGAAAAATAACTTAGACTTTGGCGTATGACAGAGCGTGTTTTGCGCTCCAGTCTTCCATGTCGGCAATAATCGGTATCAGGTCACGACCCTTTTGGGTGAGGCTGTATTCGCAACGCGCAAGACATGTTGTCGTCACTCGCTTGACTATACCTTGGTGCTCTAAACTAGTCAGCCGCGCCGACAGCGTACGGGGGTTGATGCCGGTCGCTAAATCCTGAAGCTGACAAAAGCGGACTTTATCTTCATTGATAAAAATACGTAAAAGTAGCGGCGTCCACTTATCGCCCAATATTTCCGTGGCTGCTTTGACACAGCCCACCGTCGTTTTATTTATTACCATATTAGGTATAGTATACATTCTGTAGTAAAACGTGTCAAAATCTAAATAATGCTATATAACGAAAGAATCGACCAAATCGAGTGTACAATGTACCTAATATCGAGCATGCGACTGTTTTTTATAACTACGTTACAAAATAAATCACCGAGTTTGCCCGGTAAATTACTACCGTATCGTGCTCAAAAGAGTTATAATATCCAATATGAAAGTAAAAATTGAAATAGACACCCGAACATTCGTCCGATTTTGGTTAGTAGTCATAAGTTTTGCCGTTGTCGCAATTGCATTATATAGTGCCAGGACAGCCCTTGTTATTATTGGTACTGCCTTCTTCTTGGCACTGGCCCTTAATCCACCAGTCAACCGCCTCGCCCGGATTTTACCTGGTAAAAGTCGCGTGGCTGGAACGGCCTTGGCGTACGTCGCCGTAATTGCTCTACTTGGTGCATTTGTATTTCTGGTGGTGCCCCCTATTGTGCAGCAAACGGCTAAAGTTGCCGAAACTATTCCGACACTTGTCAACGGCGCTACCGAACAATATAATGGCCTCAACTCGTTTGTTGATCATTACAAACTCCGTCCACAGGTTGATGGTGCACTAGAATCGATTAAAAATAGTGCAACTACGGTTGCGCAGACGGTAGGGACGAATCTTGTTTCGGCCATAGGATCCTTCTTTTCGACTGTAACGGCAACACTTTTGATTCTGGTATTGGCTTTCTTGATGCTAATAGAGGGTCCGGCTTGGATGAGGCGGATATGGGCAGTCTATAACGACCAAGAACGTATGGAGTATCACCGAGTGATTCTTCAAAGAATGTACAGTGTCGTAACGGGATATGTAACAGGTCAACTGACGGTATCGGCCATCGCTGGTGTGGTTGCGGGGGTAGTGGTGTTTGTGTTGAGTTTTATCTTTAACGTACCGGCAAATTTCGCTATTCCAACCGCTGCGATAGTGTTTGTGCTTTCGCTTATCCCTATGTTTGGTGCGATGATTGGTGCGGTATTGGTCGGCTTGATACTTGTTTTTAACGATCCCACGGCAGCACTCGTTTTCCTTATTTTCTTTATCGTTTACCAACAAGTTGAAGCTAACTTTATCTCGCCCAAGATTCAATCCAAACGAATCGATTTATCAGCCTTGGCGATTCTTGGTTCAGTTACAGTGGGAATTTACTTATTCGGTATCGCGGGTGGTATTATCTCGATTCCAATCGCTGGATCTATCAAGATATTGATTGAAGAATATTTTAAACGAGCCAAGCGTAACCGCACAAAAAGCACCCAACCTTTTAGTAAGCTGATAAAAAAAATTCAAGGCCAAGAGTCAATTTAGGCGACGTATTCCCAAACACTACCATTAAGCGTGTCTCTAACAACAATACCTTGTACTAACAGCTCGTCGCGAAGTGCATCGGACTGCGACCAATCTTTGTTGTTGCGCGCATTGGTTCGCTGAATAATGAGTCGCTTCGAGTCGTCAGATATATCGGAGCTATTATCTATCAATTGAAGACCAAGCGTGCTGTCTATAGTCTCTAGGAGCTCGACGAGGGCGGGTCGATGAATAGTATCCAGTTTGGCGTTTGATAGCCGTGAAAAGGCGTCATCAATAACCATAAGTGCCTCAGGAGTGTTCAGGTCGTTACTGAGTGCCTCTAAAAGGGCGTGTGATGCCGCATACAGCGACACGGTCTTATTATCCACTTCCCTGTCGCTATCGTCTCGCAGTGTGTTGTGTATTTGATGGCGGAGAGCGGCGTTGTTACGCCAGTTATGAAGGCGATTTTTGGCGGCTGTCAGGTTGTCGAACGTAAAATTTCCTTCGGTTCGATAATGGCTTTGCAAAACAAAAAGTCGATAATCTTGCGGCGTAAACCCTTTTTTGGCCAAGTCATCGAGTGCGTATCCATTATCTAGCGATTTACTAATTTTTGTACCATTTACTTTCAGGTGATTATTGTGAAGCCAGTAATTGCTAAAACGTTTACCGGTTGCAGCCTCGGATTGAGCAATTTCATTCGTGTGATGAACAGGAATATGATCAATACCACCTGTATGGATATCGAGTGTTTCGCCCAAAATACTCATTGCCATCGCCGAACACTCAAGGTGCCAACCAGGAAAGCCCATTTTGGTAGGTGGTAGTTGGTAGGTGGTAGTTGGTAGGTGTTGGGGTGTAATCTCTTCTTGTTGAGATTGAGGTTTACTATCTACCATATCCCAGCTACTATCTACTAAATCATACGGTGTTTCCCACTCCATGTCTCGCTTCTCGCCTGCTGGCGTGAACTTCCACAATGCAAAATCGCTACGATTGCGTTTTTGAGGGTTAAACTCGACGCGAGCGCCAGCCTGGAGGGACTCTAGATTTAGGTGTGCAAAATCTCCGTAGGTTGGGAATTTGCTGGTGTCAAAATAAATTCCATCATCAATTTGATACGTCAGCCCCTTTTCTTTAAGGGTTCGGACAAGGTCGAGTTGCTGTGGGATAAAGTCGGTTGCTTTTGCAATATGTTGAGGGCTAATTAGACCCAACTGATCGCTGCTAGTTAAAAAGTCTTTAGTGTAAAAATCAGCCACTTCCCAAGCAGTTTTTCCTTCACGGTGAGCGCCTTTTTCTAGTTTATCTTCACCTTCGTCGGCGTCGCTGACTAAATGACCGACATCGGTGATGTTCATAACACGATTCACTGTGTAATCGTTGGCCATGAGTACACGCACGAGGACATCCCAGTATATATAGGCCGCCCAGTTACCAATATGAAGGTGATCGTAGACGGTCGGCCCGCATGTATAAAGACTAACTCGATTTGGCTCTTGTGAGACAAATTTATCAAGCTTACCGGTCAGTGTGTTATGTAGTTTGAGTGTCATTTTCTATATCTCTGAGGGCTTTGTCAGTAGCGGTTAATAGTTCTGGAATTATTGTATCAAGCGATTCATAGACGCGAAAGCCGGCTGCATATTGGTGGCCACCGCCGCCAAAGAAACCTGCTACCGTTGCCGATATTGGTGAGTTACTACGGAGTTTACCTGTCAGTTTACCGTCGGGGTAGGTTTTGATAGCGACACCAATCTCGACGCCTTCGACAAGGCGCATTTCGTCGAGTACTAAGACGCTTGGGTTGTACTGATCACTGTATTGCTGGATCTCTTCCCAGGGAATATGAATCAAAGCTAGCTTACCGTCCAGTAGGTATTCGATTCGTTCAATTAACGTACCTTTGTATTTCAGGATTTCAGGTGATTTTTTCATAAATTCACGACGACGAGACTCGATGACTGATGGAGCAGCACCAAGTCCGACCAACTTGCTGGCAACCATGTAGGCCGATTCGTTAACGTTTTGGGTTGTCAAACCCAAACTATCAGATAGTAATCCTGCCAACATATTTTCAGCGGCTTGTTGGTTAATTGTCCAGCCGTGCGTCGAGGCAATCTTATAAATAACTTCGGTGGCCGAAATTGCTTCATCGATTATTAATGTGTGATTAAAACTGAGCGTCGGTGGTGTTTCTGTGTGGTGGTCGATGACGAGCACTGGATGGCTCTCGAAAAAATGGCGCACACCAGGCATAGACAAGGCTTTGCCTATCAATGTCTCACTGGTAGTATCAACGATAATTGCTAAATCAGCACTTGTGTCAAATGACTGCGCGACGCGGTCCCAGCCGTTAATATAACGCAGATATTTTGGTATCTCGACGTCGCAGTACAAAGAG
The DNA here is from genome assembly GCA_043737705.1 of Candidatus Saccharimonadota bacterium. Taxonomy (GTDB): domain Bacteria; phylum Patescibacteriota; class Saccharimonadia; order Saccharimonadales; family Saccharimonadaceae; genus UBA1547. The sequence continues at coordinate 15,842 of JAYTAD010000032.1, forward strand.
ACTTCTTTGCCTAGGTCGGCAAGTATTTCTTCAAGTGCTAGAGCGCTTCCAAGTGAATCCCCGTCTGGGTTTTCGGCTTGGATAACGATAATTTTTTTAGCCTCATCGATGAGTTTTTTGGCGCTGTCAAACATTGTTATCATTGTAACAGAAGTGGGGTGTTGAGGCGATAATTTACAGGGCTGATTCTGTCAGAGTGAGCTATTGTTACTATAGCTCGCGGCGTCCTTCGAGCGCATGGGTCAACGTAATTTGGTCGGCGTATTCTAGGTCAACACCAACCGGTATGCCACGAGCCAAGCGACTCAACCTTATTTCAATACCCGCCTCATTAATAAGTCGTTTCAAGAATAAGGCCGTTGATTCTCCTTCAACGCTGGCATTGGTGGCTACAATCACCTCTTCAACCTCATCGTCAATCAAGCGTTTCAAAAGTTCCGGTATATGTAGTTGTTCCGGGCCAATACCATCAATCGGACTGATTGCGCCGCCCAAAACATGGTAGGTACCTTTAAATTGGCCAGTACGTTCGAGCGAAATGATATCAAGCGGTTCTTCGACGACAGCAATAAGTTTTTTGTCACGCTCCGGATCGCTATATAGGCCTGAAACGTCCTCGTCGGAATCAATCAGAGCAAAAGTAATCGGGCAGTTTTTAACACCTTTATGCAGCCCCGTAATGGCGGCAGCCAGTTTTTCGCTGGTTCGTTCGTCGGCACGCAACAAAAAATACGCATATCGCTCTGCGGTGCGTGCTCCGACGCCAGGCAGTTTCCCTAATTCGTCAATAGCAGCTACAAGTGCCGATGGAAGTAATTGTGCCACAGTTTCCCTAGAGTCCGAGGCTACCGAGTCCACCCATGAGTGGCTTCATTTTTTCGGCGGCAATTTCTTGGGCTTTGGCTAGTCCATCGCGGACTGCAATCTCGATCCAGTGTTCTAATTCGGCAATATCTTCAAGATCAACCAGTGCTGGGTCGATCTTGACACTTTTGAGCTTTAACTCGCCCGTTACTTGAACGACAACGGCGCCGTCGCCAGCCTCGACTTCAACAATTTCCTTTTTTAGATCACTCTGCGCTTTGCGCAACTTATTCAACATCTTTACTTGGTCAAATGCCATATGGTTATTCCCCCTTGTAGTATCACCTTTAAGTATACGTTACTCGACCGTCTTTTTGTAGACGTAAAAGCGGTCTGCGTGTTTATAGGTTGTCGAGGTGATAATGCGATCGATTCTATATGTGGCGTAAGTTTTTTTAGCAGCTAAGGTTACAGTGAATGAATCTCCAGACGGCTCGGTTAATACCGATAGGTTTTTATGGTGGGCTTCGACGACTCGGTAAAACGGTAACTGTTCGGCTGCTACGACTAACAGGCGAGTGTCTTTCGGTAAAAGCGACAGGTCTTGTGAAAAATTTGACACTGTTTGAGGACCATAATGATACCCATATACGTATCGTTCTAGGCCTGTAAATACTAATGCGCCGACTAATATCACAAGCGGAACAAGTCCTGCGATGCGGGCGTAAGGATTACGAGGAAAAAGACTGTACCAATAGCCTAGCAAGCTACTGAGGCCGGTCGCTAGCAGTAGCACGAGTGGTAAAAATGTCACGCTGGTATAGAGCGGGTTGGTAATGAGAATTGGTACGAGGCATAGCAACCAGATAATAACGATATAGCTCTGTGTGCTTTGTCGGGTGCGAACAAGTTTATACACTCCGAAGCCTATAATCAACATCGACCCAAGACCAAAAACTGGCGTCATCAGTTCTGTGCTGCTGGGGAGGGTGAACCCTAGGTATTGTTGCGCAAGTAGTAATAGGTTTTCGTTCACAGTTGGCCACTCGGCCGGTATTCCCAGAACAGACAAGCCTAACTCAGGAGATTCGGCGACACCGATTGCAAGCGGAATGATAAGGATAATACCCAAGATAAAGGCGCCAGCTAGCTTTCGTTTTGATAATTGGCGAATAATATAGCGAAGATGAGGATGAAGTATCGCAGCTAAGCTGAGCGCAATCAGTGCATAGATACTAAGCGGCGTATACAAACTTAAGGCAGAAACGACAAAAAACAATACTTTCCAAAGAGTACGTGGTTGAGCTCGTTTTGCTATCAGCGTACCGAGTAATAACAGCCAAACACCCCATAGTACGTATAAAATATCGGGTGTTCCACTCTGAGCGATAAATAAAAATTGACCAGTTGTCACGGCTATCACCGAAGCGAGAAAAGCTATATTGGGTCGAAACCAGCGTCGCAGTAACATTATTAACCCGATGGCGGAGAACAACGCCAAAATGAGCGACGGTAGCTTAATGCTAAAGTCGCTGACGCCGAAGATAGTTATACTTGCCTCTTGGAGCATGTGGTACGGTAAGTTGGTTATCGCCAGACTATCGATATTCGATAGGGAAATACTCGAGCTTTTGACAACTGATTCCATTTCTTGGGCGGAAATGCCGCCAGGGACGTATAATCCGGCAAAAAGGAGCAAGCCAACCAACACGATGCCAATAAAACCGTAGCCTATCCAGTAGCGCCAGCGGTAGGTATAAAAAGAAGTAACGTCAATACCCATAAGTATCTTTGATTATATCATGCCTAAGCGTCGTGCTTGCGGTCAAGCGACATAAATCGGAGACGTTCGGGGTGGAAGTAAAGCTCAATCTTACCTGTGGGTCCGTTACGGTGTTTGGCAATGATAAGGTCGGTAATATTTTCACGTTCAGTTTCGGGATTATAATAGGCTTCTCGGTAGATAAACATGACAATATCGGCATCTTGCTCGATTGAACCAGATTCGCGGAGGTCGGAAAGTTGTGGAATCTGAGGACTGCGCGATTCGACTGAACGTGACAGCTGACTAAGGGCAATGACAGGTACGTTTAACTCACGTGCAATCAGCTTAAGGCCACGTGATATCTCACTCACCTCTTGTACGCGGTTGCCATCACCGCGTCCGCTGCCTTGCATCAGCTGCAAGTAGTCGATAATAATTAGCCCAAGTGGCTGCTCATGGGCGGCTCGCCTAGCTTTGGTGCGCATCTCGAGAACGCTGACGCCAGGAGTGTCGTCAATAAAAATCGGCGCTTCAGCCATTTCTCCCATTGCCTCAGATAATTTACTAAAGTCTTCGTCCGATAAATTTCCTGTGCGAATGTTCCATGCGTCAACACCGGATGCGTCAGCCAACATACGGTCTACCAATTGTTCTTTGCTCATCTCGAGGCTGAAAAATAAGACTGGCTGTTTGGCGACGGTTGCCACGTTATATGCAAGGTTAGTAACGAGCGTCGTTTTACCCATCGCCGGACGAGCCGCCAGGATAATCAGGTCGCTACGCTGAAAGCCGGCGGTCATATTGTCAAGATCTCGATAGCCGGTTCGAACGCCGCGCAGCGTGCCTTTGTTACGGTGTAATTCTTCCATACGGTCAAAACTCTCAGTTAAGATACTTTCGATACTGACCAGGTCTTGTTTGAGCGATTGATCACTCACTGAGAATAGTTCAGCTTCGGCTTTTTCGAGCAGCTCTTGGGTAGTGGTTTCTTCGTTATAACCAAGCTCGGAAATCTCACCACTAGCCTTTATGAGACGCCGACGAACAGCCTTTTGAGCGACAAGTTCGGCATAGGCTTCGGCGTGCGCAGCTGTTGGAACGTAGTTTGTCAACTCGGTCAAATAGGCTGAACCACCAATAATTTCAATCTCGTTTTTACGCTTGAGTTCTTCGGTAAGTGTCAAAAGGTCGACTGGTCGATGTTTTTCATACAGGCGCATCATACCGGCGTAAATAATAGCGTGGCGTTTGTCGTAAAAATCTTTTGGAGTGACGTGTTCCGAGATATCGGCCAATGTTTCTTCGTCAATTAAAACAGCGCCCAAAAGACTTTTTTCGGCGTCAATATTTTGGGGCGGAAGCTTACCCGCCAAAACCTCTTTTATAGCCATTTCCTCTAACTGGTTTCTATGGAAACCTCTTCTCCTCCGCCCATAATAACAGCAACCGCGGCCGCTTGGCTATCTTTTAGCGGGGGGCCTGTGGGTATAATGTGGATATCCAGTCCATAAACGCCAACTTCATGCAAGCATGTATGGATGAGGGCGTTATATTTCGTATCATCGAGTTTTTTCTTATAAAATTTATTGCCAGCGTAAAGTGTCAAATTAGTACCTTCCAATACAAAATGTGCTTTCGACAGGACGCTGTAAAGTGCAACGTAGTTTTGGCGGGCGTATTCAACCAGTCTCGCCGCGTCAAAAGGTTGTTCTTCTTTCTTGACAGTTACGTCAATAAGACCTTCTTTTGGTTTGTTGCGTGTTGCTTGTTTTTCAAGTTCGGCAATAGAGGCCACGACCTGTAAGACGGGTGTTGCCAGGGCAACAGATTTGATAATTTGTTTCGGGGCGGCGGCACTGCCGAGAACACTCAGCAGTTTAAGGTTCGGTTGGCTACTCTTGGTAACATCCAAAAGGCTATCAAGTAATGGGAGGAGTTGCGGTTTGTCCACAATAAGATTACGAACACTAAGTGTAAGTTGCTGCGACAAGACGACACCGTTAATGCCTTGATTAAAAGCCTCATCCAGTACTTTAACCAGCGTCGGGATGTCGTGCGCTTCGACCGCTCCAAGTAACTGATTGATGATAGTTTTTGGAGCTAAACCAATTGATGTTTCGATGAGTTCAGTCGTAATACCCTTCTTGGCATCAGCCAGACTGGCAAGCTGATCAAGCAAACTGATGCTATCGCGGAAGCTCCCATCGCCTCTTTCGGCGATAAGTTCAAGGGCTTCGTCGCTGACTTTAATCTTTTCAGAATCGGCAATGAATTTTAGGTGTTTGACGGCGTCGGCAGTGCTAATTGATCGAAAGCTAAAACGTTGCGTTCGGCTGATGATAGTGGCCGGTATTTTATTAATGTCTGTTGTGGCAAGGATAAAAACAACATGTTCTGGCGGTTCCTCGAGTGTTTTAAGGAGTGCGTTAAAGGCGGCCTTAGATAGCATATGAACTTCGTCTATAATATATATTTTCTTGCTGGCTGATGTAGGCGCAATCTGAATTTTCTCGCGCAACTCGCGAACATCTTCGACACCGTTATTGCTGGCGGCATCAATTTCAATAATATCAAGATGAGTGTGTGCCTCATCGTACGGTAAGTTGTTAATAGCGTGGGCTAAAATACGGGCAATAGAGGTTTTACCAACACCGCGTGGGCCAGTCAATAAGTAGGCGTGAGAAATGCGCCCTTTTTTAATCGCACTCGCCAAGATATCGGTCACATGGTGTTGACCAATAACCTCATCGAGTGATTTACTGCGATACTTTCGATATAACGCTCGGCTCACTGTTTGTGTCTCCCCTTTTTCTTTTATTTAGTATACACATGTTTTGTGTGTTTGGTTGTTGTGTTTTAGGCTCAGATCGAGCCCTTTTCTTTGATATAACAGCCTCCACAGAGTGAGTCGTAGGTAATAGCCTCTTCTCCATCAATTGCTACTTGCTCGCCCTCGAATACATACCTATTGCCTTGTTTGCGGCAGTTAAACTCAGCCTGTGACCCACAACCACACATGGTTGGTATTTTTTCAATATTATCAGCTAGCTCGAATAGTCGTGTACTACCAGGAAAGAGGTCGCTTCGAAAGTCGGCTCGGAGTCCATAGGCAATAACCGATATGTCATCTATTTTTGCTGTTTCAAATAGTTGATTAATCTGGTCTCTGCTTAAAAATTGAGACTCGTCCACTAAAACACAATTAAGTTCTCGCAAAGCTTTCTCGGCCATAAAAAGTCCTATGGCCCGGCGAAGATCGGTTTCCGGTGTCGCCAAAATATCGACAGCTCGTTCGGCGCCACCTCTCGCTATGATAGACGCCGCTTTGGTGTCGATACTTGGTTTGACTGTAGCGATACTTAATCCCTGTTCGGTGTAATTGAAGGCAGTTTTAATAAGTGTGTCACTTTTGCCACTATTCATCGCACCATACTTAAAATGAAGTTTAGCCATATTTATTCTCCCTATTCCCCACCTGTTTGTTTTTCACCTCATGTGATGGCTCCACTATATCGCTTTTGTTTTATGTATGCAATATAAAAAGCTCGCGTAATGCGAGCTTTAAATTGTACACAAAATTTTACAGGGCTGCTTCGACAGCGGCCCATTCAGCTTCGGGGTTGTCGGCTGGAACAATAATCGTCACTTGGTCACCAATAGCGATGCGGAAGTACGTTACGCTGGCAAGGAGGATACGATATTCACGTCCATTAGCTTCAACGTAATAAGCTCCGTCGTGCTGAACTAACGTTCCAATAATTTGCCTGCGCTCGGTTGGACCGATTTGTTTATAGATAAAGCTGCCATCATCGGCAATTGTTAGCTTCATGATGTCACCTTCGACAAGTTTTGACTTACTGGCATAGTTAGCTGGCACAGGATATTCCTTGCCATCAGGACCGGCCATTTTTTGTCCGTCAAAGATACCTTCGACAACTTTACCGCCGAGATCTTCGGGGTTACTGGTGCGTGGCGTCAGGACGGTGCCGTCTTCGCCAATAATACTAATCAGCAGCTCTTTGGCGGCAGCTAGGTTGGTTTCAGCCTCTTGAATAAGAGAGTGTAACCGTTTTACTTGTTTTTCTGGTAATTCAGACATGGTAACTCGCAATTTCCTTTTGTCTATTTTTGTAGTAGTTGTATCTCCCTATATATACCAACCAATTAGTATGTTGTCAATCTTTGTCCACTTTTCCACCTACTTTTATGGGGTAGTTTGGAAAGTGTTGTAGATTTTATTAAAACAAAATACCGTCCACCTAAGGGGACGGTATTTTGCTAACAATCTTACAAAATAGTCGAATAAATTAAAATTAGCTAAGTTCGACGGTTGCGCCAGCTTCTTCAAGCAGTTTCTTTGCAGCTTCGGCTTCGTCTTTGCCAACTTTTTCTTTGACTGGTGAAGGTGCGTTGTCAACGATAGCTTTAGCTTCGCCAAGACCAAGTCCTGTAATTTCTTTTACTGCCTTGATGACAGCTACTTTTTGAACACCAGCTTCTGCAAGAGTAACTGTGTATTCTGTTTTTTCGTCGGCAGCAACGGCAGCTTCGCCAGCAGGTGCAGCAGCGGCAGCAGCAGGTGCAGCAGCGCTAACGCCCCAAGCTTCTTCGAGGTGTTTAACGATTTGGCTCAGCTCGAGAGCTGAGAGTTTGTTGAGTTCATCAACGATTTTTTTCTGACCAGCAGTCAGGGTAATTTCAGTATCAGCCATTGTGATATCTCCTTTTATTAATTAA
>JAYTAD010000033.1:0-2057 GCA_043737705.1 Candidatus Saccharimonadota bacterium
TAGTGGCCCGCTTGATATGCGGATGGATCGACGCCAAGGCGTGAGCGCAGAAACGCTGGTTAACACCGCCTCTGAGCACGAACTAACCCGTATCATTACTCAGTATGGCGAGGAGCCGCTGGGTTTTGCCAGACATATTTCTACGGCGATTGTCAGCAGCAGACCACTCTCTACAACCGAAGAACTGGCGAGCCTTATCAAAGAAACCTATCGAGGCAAATGGAAAAAAATCCATCCTGCCACGCGCACCTTTCAAGCACTCCGGATTGCAGTCAACGATGAGCTACGGCAAATCGAAGACGTCTTGCCACTGTTGCCTCGCCTGCTAAACCCAGGCGGGCGAGTGGGTATAATTAGCTTTCACAGTTTAGAGGATCGCCTGGTTAAACGCTACTTAAAAGAGCAATTTGACTTGGGACTCGAAGCTGAACTTCTGCCACTGACCAAAAAGCCAATTGCCGGAAACATTTACGATGTTCACAATCCGCGTTCGCGAAGCTCAAAGTTTCGCGCCGCAGTGAAAAAATAAACAAAAAGAGAGAAAGGGCAAAAAAATATGCCAATCCACATCACAGTACAGTATGCCGACGTAGCACAAGTTGTTGCGGTTCGCGTAAAATAAATCCACACGCCTAACCGTCCCACGTGGACGGTTAGGCACCAAAAATAAACAATAATAAAAAGAAACATTCACCACAATGTCTTACCAACGTACGTCGCAATTCAATACTCGTCGGCAGCAAAATTGGTCTCGCAACCAAAACACTGTCGCGTTTATTTCGTCTGTCAAACTTGGCCCCGTAGCTCATACCGTGCTGGTTGCACTTATGATTACCGTGCTGGGCTTGATATACTTGACACAGGCAACTCGGGCCACGAGCTATGACTATGAAGCACAAAAAATTGATAGCCAGATAGCAGAGTTGAGCACAAAAAAGAGTGATCTTGAAGTAGAGAATGCTCGCCTGACTGCACTAGAGACGGTCAAGAACAGCAGCGTCGCTCGTGAAATGACGACTGCGTCAGGAACAGAATACGTCCGAGAATAAAATTATGAAACTAGAACTGCAAAAAGGTAGTCGATCTCGAATTCTAGCGGTCTTGGTGCTTGGCGTCATGGCCGTATTTGTCGTCCGCTTGTTTTATCTGCAGGTCATTCAGCATGGGTATTATTCCAATCTGGCGGACAACGAACAGATAAAAAGATTAACAATTCCCGCCAAGCGCGGTCTAATCTATGCGCTAGATGGTGATAAACCGATACAGCTTGTGATGAATGAAACGGTCTACACGGTTTTTGCGGACCCCCAAACGACAAAAGATAATAGTAAAATTGTCGACGTTATTCGTCGGATCGCCGGGGGTAACGTCCGTTCTGACCTGCTAGCTCTTCTCGACAAAAAAGAAAGTCGTTACCAGATTTTGGCCACAAAAATAACCCGCATTCAAGCTGATAAAATCAAACAAGAAGGTCTGAGGGGCATCGGTTTTCAACAAGAAAGCCAGCGGGTCTACCCCGAAGGCTCACTTGCCGCGCAAACACTCGGCTTTGTCGATTTTTCGGGTAGTGGGAGGTACGGTGTCGAAGGCAAGCTGAACCAACGTCTGCTTGGACGCGACGGACTTTTACAATCGGTGACTGACGTGAGCGATGTGCCACTTACGATTGGCAATCGTAACATTAACAAGCCAGCTGTCGATGGCGAAAACATTGTCCTTAGTATCGATCGTAATGTTCAGTCGTACGTTGAACAGGCACTCGCGGCAGGGCTAAAGAGAACTGGCGCAACAAACGGCAGTGTGATGATGATGGATCCGCAAACTGGAAAAATTATGGCAATGGCAAATTTTCCAACGTATAACCCGTCGGAATTTAACAAAGTCGAAGATGGTGCGTTGTTTAATAACGCTACTATATCGTCGCCATACGAACCAGGTTCTGTTATTAAGACCCTAACGGTTGCCACGGGTATTGATAAAGGGGTTATTACACCCCAATCGACCTACGTGAATACCGATTTTATTACGGTTGGCGGTTGGACTATACATAATGCAAC
>JAYTAD010000034.1:0-25744 GCA_043737705.1 Candidatus Saccharimonadota bacterium
CTTCCACGGACTGCATGTCAATTCTGTCTCCGAACAACATTTGCTTCTCATTTCTAAGTGATGGATATTCGGCTAGGGGTATTATGCACCTTTTTTGAAATAAAAGCAATACCCCGCTCAAACGAGCGGGGTATTTTTTGAACGAAGTGTCAACCTAGGCTAGCAGTTCAACATCTTCGGCGATTTCACTCACCAACTCTTCGTCGATTTCTAGCGAGCCGTCTTCGCGCCGAGCACCAGTACCGACAGGAATCTTGCGACCAATGATCACATTTTCCTTTAGTCCGTGCAGGCGGTCAATTCGTCCGCTGACGGCTGCATTAATCAAGACGCGGGTTGTGTCTTGGAATGATGCGGCTGACAAGAAGCTGTCTGACCAGATCGATACTTTGGTAATACCAAGCAGTAACTGCGTGTATCCGACAAGCTCTTTGCTCTTTTCAACCAGCTCGATGTTTGCTTCAACGACCGCAGCCTTTGAAACAATGTCACCTGTGACAAAAGTACTATCACCTGGGTTTTCAATTTGAACCCGAGAGAACATCTGTCGCACAATGACCTCAAGGTGCTTGTCAGCGACTGCCTCACCTTGTGCTGCGTAAATACGGAGCACTTCGTTAACGATATATCGTTGCGTTACTTCGGTTCCCTTTAGGCGCATCAAGTCGTGCAGGTTAAGTGAACCGATAGTTAGGCGATCACCTACCTCAACGACATCACCAGCCACAACAACCAGTCGAGCGGTATTAGGGATTTCGTAACGGACTGGTGAACTGGCATTGGCAGCCAAAACGATTGTATCCTCGGCTAGTTCAACGACTCCGTCAAACGGCGCGACAAGTGGTTTTGATTCGCTCTCGCCACTCGCCAGAACATCTCCGACCTTCACGTTGCTTCCAGGTCTGACAGCCATCGTACGGCCCTCAAGCGCAATACGCTCGACATGACCTGCTTCTGGAGTCACCTGAACGACGTACTTCTTGCCGTCTTCCCAAACGTCTACTAAACCAGTTACTTCTGTAATATGAGCTTGTCCTTTAGGACTTCGGGCTTCAAACAACTCTTCGACACGAGGCAGACCCTGGGTAATGTCGACACCAGCCTGGCCACCTGCGTGGAAAGTACGAAGCGTCAACTGAGTACCAGGTTCACCGACAGACTGGGCCGCGATGACACCAACCGGCTGATCTTTGGCGACAAGTACGCCACTGGCCATATCGATACCATAGCTCTTGCGTGGAATACCGCGTAGGTTTTTCGTGGAAAGAATCGATTGAATCTTTACTTCGGAAATTTCTGCATCGGCTTCAATGGCATCGGCAATCTTGCGTGTAATCAGCTCGTCTGCCCCAATATGGCCCTGAACTTCTTCGGAGGTATAACGTCCAAACAGACGGTTTCCAAAGTCGATCATAGTTAGTTCTGTTTCAGAACGATAAATTGCATATCCCTCGTCATCACCTGGCTTGTCGGCAACGGTGAATACGTCTTGCGACACATCGACGAGTCGACGAGTCAAATAACCCGAGTCAGCAGTTTTCAAAGCGGTGTCAATCAATCCCTTACGTGCACCACGTGTAGCCACGAACTGCTCGAGTGAGCTGAGTCCTTTTTTGTAGCTACTGCGGATAGGAAGCTCGATTTCACGGTTGGTAGCGTCTACCATGATACCGATCATCGCGCTTGCCAGCTTGACGTTTGAGATATCGCCACGTGCACCAGAGTTAACCATGACACTAACACTTGTGTCCATGCCCTTTAGTTGTTTCTGGAGAAACTCGGTGATATTGCGGTCAACACGTCGCCATGACGCGACTGTCAAACTATATCGTTCGTCTTCGGTCAGCAGACCTTGGTCAAACTGCTCAGAGATAAGTGTCGTTTTAGCGTCACCCTCGGCAATAAATTCTGCCGTCTCTTCAAAGCTGACATAGTCGTCCTTACCGGTTGAAATAGCGGCAACTGTCGCAAAACGGAAGGCAAGACCTTTCATGCGATCGGCCGTCTTGGCGGTAACTTCTGCACCGTACTTGTTAAAGATCAGTGCGAGCACTTTTTTAATCTGTTTTTTGTTCTGGACAGAGTTATCGTATGGGAAATCCTTTGGAAGGATCTCGTTGAAGAAAACACGTCCAACGGTTGTCTCGTGCATCGCGCCCTTTGTAAAGATACGAATTGGAGACTGGAGTTGTAAGTGCTTGTTGTCGTAGGCCATCTCGGCTTCGTATACCGAGCTGTAAGACTTGACAGTGTCAGTTTGAGCACTCGGTTTGGCGTAGGTAAGGTAATAGTTACCCAACACGACGTCTTGTCCAATACTCAGAACTGGCGCACCATCAGCTGGCTTCAGCAAGTTAGCGGTGGCACTCATCAGCTCGCGGGCTTCACGTTGAGCTTCTTTGGAAAGCGGCAAGTGAACGGCCATCTGGTCACCGTCATAGTCGGCGTTAAAGCCGTTAGCGACGAGTGGGTGCAAGTGAATCGCTTTACCTTCTACCAATTTTGGCTGGAAAGCTTGGATTGACAAACGGTGAAGTGATGGCGCACGGTTCAACAGAACGTACTTGCCTTCAATAACAGCGTCGAGGGCATCCCAAACTAGCGCGTCACCAGCTTCGATTAAACGAGTAGCTGAGCGAATATTGTGAGCATGTTCGCCACGAATCAACCAACTAATGACAAATGGTTTGAATAATTCAATGGCCATTTGCTTTGGAAGTCCACATTCGTTGATCTTTAGCTTTGGACCAACCACAATAACCGAACGACCAGAATAGTCGACACGTTTACCAAGAAGGTTTTGACGGAAACGACCCTGCTTACCCTTTAGCATATCGCTAATTGATTTCAGACGACGACGTCCACCGGTCGCATTGACGGCACGGCCACCACGAGCGGCGCTGTTGTCGATCAAAGCGTCAACGGCTTCTTGCAACATACGCATTTCGTTACGGCGAATGACTTCAGGTGCGTTCAGGTCAATCAGCTTTTTGAGACGATTGTTGCGGTTAATGACGCGGCGGTACAGGTCGTTAAGATCAGACGTCGCAAAACGTCCACCAGTTAGTTGTACCATTGGACGAAGGTCCGGAGGAATAACCGGCAGAACAGTCAGGGTCAGGCTGCCTGGTTTGATACCAGCTGCGGCCATACCTTCAAGTACTTTCAGGCGCTTCAGAAGTTTTTTCTCGCGCTGACCTTTGGCACTAGCGGCTTCTTCGGTTAATTTAGCGATCAGCTCAGGAATCTTGATTTCATCAAGCAAGGCTTTAAGAGCAAGTCCGCCCATACCAACTTCAACCAGTTCTTCGTAACTTTCGGGAAGATTACGGAAATCGACTTCGTTGATAAGTGCACCCTTAATAAGACTATCGAGTTGCGCTTTTTTGATGGTGTAGTTTTCGGTCAGTTCTTCGACTTCACGAGACATTTGAGCAGCCAAGGCTTTGACGTCAACGCCTTCACCTTCCGCTTCGCGTTCGTAGCGAATTTTAATCGCAGCGCGGCCAGCTTCGGTTTCAGCTTCAAGGTCAGCCAGGAATTGTTCGCGTTTTTTGTCGTCTGATTTTAGAATAACGTAGGTCGCAAAGTAAGCGATACGTTCCAAATTACGAACAGTGATGCCAAGCAGCAAGCTCATCGCGCTTGGCGTACCACGCATAAACCAAATGTGGGCAACGGGGGCAGCTAACGTAATGTGGGCCATACGCTCACGACGAACGACTGATTTTGTGACTAGGTCACCGTTTTTATCAATCGCCGCTTCGCGTGAACGAACACCTTTTAGTTTGTTATCGTGCGGGTTGATATCTTTGACTGGGCCAAAAATACGCTCGCAGAACAAACCATCACGTTCTGGTTTTTGGGTTCGGTAGTTAATTGTTTCAGGTTTAGTAACCTCACCGTGACTCCACTTTAGAATATCTTCAGGACTGGCTACTGCCAAGCGCACTGCGTCAAAGTCAGCGATTCCGTTGTTTGCAAGTACTCGTGACATATTACGCCTCCTCCTTAATTTCTTCTATTTCGTCGATGTCCTGAATCGTGACACCATCACCAAGATCACCAAAATCATCAGCTTCGTCAAGAATGGCTTCTTCGTCATCACCAAGTGATGGAATTGCCGCAACGGGTTCGCCGTTAATGACACTGGCAATCACTTGTTCGGCGTCGATAATCGCATCCTGGGATTCATCAAGCAGGTCGACTCGCAGCCCAAGGCCTTGAAGTTCTTTAACCAACACGTTGAATGATTCAGGCAATTTCGGACCAACAATTGGTTCGTCTTTGATAATCGATTCGTAAGCCTTCGCACGACCGTAGACATCATCGGATTTGATTGTAATCATTTCCTGAAGTGTAGCGGCTGCGCCATACGCTTCGAGTGCCCAGACTTCCATCTCTCCAAATCGCTGACCACCATTTTGCGCTTTACCACCAAGTGGTTGTTGCGTCACCATAGTGTATGGACCGGTTGAACGAGCGTGGATCTTGTCGCTTACCATGTGGTGAAGTTTCAAGATGTGCATAACACCAACGGTTGTGCGCTCTTCGAACGCTTCACCGCTGCGGCCATCAATCAGTTGGCTCTTGCCATCGCGGGCAAACCCAGCTTTTTCGAGCTCGTCGCTAATTGTCTTGTCAGAAACTCCGTTAAATGGAGGCGTGGCAACCTTATATCCAAGGGCACGAGCGGCCATTCCCAGGTTAGTTTCAAACAACTGACCGATATTCATACGACTTGGGACACCGAGGGGGTTCAGGATAACGTCGACTGGCGTACCGTCTTCCATGAATGGCATGTCCTCGACAGGCAGAATTCGCGCAACAACACCCTTGTTACCGTGTCGTCCAGCCAACTTGTCGCCGACTGCAATTTTACGAAGTTGAGCAACAAAGATCTGAATCTGCATCAGTACACCAGCTTTAAGCTCGTGACCGTTTTCGCGGCTAAAGATTTTGACGCCCACAACCTTACCACCACCGGCATTGTTCATGCGTTGTGATGTATCGCGAACATCCTTGGCTTTTTCGCCAAAGATAGCCCGTAGCAAACGCTCTTCGCTGCTCAGTTCTTGTTCGCCCTTTGGTGTAATCTTACCGACAAGTACGTCACCAGATTTAACTTCAGAACCAAGTTGAACAATACCACTTTCGTCAAGGTGACGAAGTGAATCTTCGGATACATTTGGAATATCGCGCGTGACAATCTCTGGACCAAGCTTTGTTTCACGGACCTCAACAGTAAAGTCTTTGATGTTAATGCTGGTGAGAGTATCGTCTTCGACAAGACGGCTCGACAAGACGATAGCATCGTCCATGTTGTAGCCTGCCCATGGCATAAAGGCCACAGTGAGGTCACGACCAAGGGCGATTTCGCCATCAGCAATCGAGGCACCTTCGATCAAAATATCATCAGCTTTGACTTTGTCGCCGCGTGAAACTTTAATCTTTTGGTTAATAGAACGATCGTCATTACTCTTCATAAAGTGAATCGGTTCATAGATTTTGACGCCGTCGGCATATTTAACATGTATTTGGTCAGCGTCGGCACGAACAACTTCGCCGTCAGCTTCAGCAACTACCAACTGACTCGTGTTACGAGCAATGACGTCCTCGATACCAGTTCCCACAATAGGCGCTTTTGGTGTCAGCAGTGGAACTGCCTGCTTTTGCATGCTCGAGGCCATCAGGCTACGGTCAACACGGTTCTTCTCAACGAAGGGCACCAATGAGGCAGTCGAACCAAGAATCTGCTTGTGAGCAGCATCCATGTAGGTAACTTGGCTGACGTCAACCTGCTCTGGCAAAAGTCCGTTTCGAGCGCTTACGCGTTCGGCAACAAACGAACCATCATCGTTAAGTTCAGCACCAGCGTCGGCAATAACTTCAGTCACTTCCTGTGAAGCGTCAAGATAGACAACCTCAGAAGTAACTTTACCTTTTACAACCTTGCGGTAAGGCGTTTCGATAAACCCGTAGTCGTTAACCCGAGCATAGGCAGCCAGGTTAAGTACTAGCCCAATGTTGGCACCTTCTGGTGTCTCGACGGCACAAATACGTCCGTAATGGGTTGGGTGGGCGTCACGAACGTCAAAGCCTGCGCGTTCGCGTGAAAGGCCACCTGGACCCATCGAGCTAAGGCGACGCTTGTGAGCAAGTTCTGACAGAGCGTTTGTTTCGTCCATCAATTGTGAAAGTTGTGAACTGGCAAAGAACTCACGAACAGCGGCGACAACCGGTCGAGCATTAATCAGCTGACCAGGAGTAACATTTTCGATGTCGGACATCGACATACGGTCCATAGCGTTTCGTTGCATACGAAGCATACCAACGCGGAATTGACGAGCCACCAGCTCACCAACTAATTTCACGCGACGGTTAGACAGAGCGTCAATATCGTCAGGCAGTTCCTGGGTATTATTCAAACGAATAATTTCACGGACAATCGCCACCAGGTCACTCAATTGAAAGACACGAAATTCGGTCGTGTTTGGCACGTCAACACCAAGGCGTTGGTTCAATTTGTAGCGACCGACACGACTGTAGTCGAATCGTTTGAAATCAAAGAACATACGCTCAATCATAGTTCGCGCATTATCAACGGTTGCAAGATCACCTGGACGTAGGCGACGGTAGACTTCAATCAGGGCTTCGTTGGCTCCACGAGCTGGGTCTTTTTCGAGAGTGGCATCGATATATTTAATTTCACCTGTATCAACATCGGCAAATAAGCTTTTAATGTCAGAGGTTTTGTTGTGACCAAGGGCGCGGAATAACGTGGTAATAGGAAGTTTTCGACGGCGATCGATCTTCACATAGATAGCACCGTTACTGGCGGTTTCAAATTCAAGCCATGCACCACGGCCTGGAATAAGTTTAGCTCCGTAAAAATTACGAGTGGCTGCTTTATCGGCAGTAAAGAAGACACCGGCACTACGAATCAGCTGAGACACAACAACACGCTCGGTACCGTTCACAACGAAAGTTCCACGATCGGTCATCCAAGGATAATCACCCAGGTAAATCTGCTGTTCTTTGACTTCACCGGTTACCTTGTTAGTAAGCTCGACGTTGGCATGAAGCGGTGCGTCAAATGTTAAGTTATTTTCTTTGGCATCCTGTTCACTTATTTTTGGCTCTTGGAAGGCGTATTCCTTGAAACGCAAAGCTAATTTTTGACCCGTATAGTCATCGATTGGATTAAGTTCTGAAAATATCTCGCTCAGACCAGTTTCGACGAATTCACGCCAGCTGTCTTTTTGGTGAGCAATTAAGTTTGGCAACGGCAACGCCGCACCTCTTTTAGTAAAATATACGCGCTCTCCGCTAACAGGCTTGGTTTTTGCCATAAGTATGCAATGCTCCTCGCAATAAATTGTATTAGTTAATAGGGCTCTCTTTGGCGCCGAAGATTCCCTTAACAGTGGTCAGTCCTGATGCAATGCCACTCGCACATTTGGACATAAAATAACCAAAGCTACACTACTTCTTAATAGCCATTGTGAACACTTTGGACTAAATAGTCAAGAGTTTAGCGTGACATTATTTTCTTGAAACGTTTTGCGCTAAATTTAAGCTTTCGTAATCACTTCGTCGATCAAGCCGTAAGCCTTGGCCTCTTCTGGTGTCATCCAGTAATCTCGTTCCATATCGATTTTAATCTTGGAAAGTCGTTGACCAGTGTTTTTTGCCAGTAGTCCGGCCAGCATCTCTTTAACCGCCATGCCTTCTTTCAAATCAATTTCCATATCGGTTACCTTACCCTGCGTGCCACTACTTGGCTGGTGAATCATTACCTTGCTGTGGGGCAAAGCAAAACGTTTGCCTTTGGCTCCGCTGCTCAGTAAAAAAGCTCCCATACTGGCTTGCAAACCTATGCCGATTGTTTGCACGTCGGGGCTGATAAATTGCATAGTGTCATAAATCGCCATACCGTCATAAACGCTGCCACCAGGACTGTTGATATACAATTTTATATCCTTTTTCGGATCCTCGTACGCCAGATGTAGCAGCTGGGCGACGGTAATATTAGCGGTATGCTCGTTGACCTGCTCGCCCAGAAAGATGATTCGTTCGTTTAACAGGCGCGAGTAGATATCAAAAGCACGTTCGCCGTCGCTTGTTTTTTCAATAACCGTTGGAACCAGGTAATTCGTAGGTTTAGTCATGCATTAATTGTATATAAAACTAGCACTCGGGTCAAGTGAGTGCTAGAATCTGGTTTTCAGGGTGATACTCCGGCGCAGAGTATCGGTTATTGCTTTTTGAGCCACGCAAGATACAAAACTGTCCAAGCGGTTAGTGGAACGTAGAGCGTATACCACCACCTTTGTTCTGACAACCCGTAACCAATCACGAGTCCCAGCATGACAATTGCCATGAAGACGGCAGAGAAGAGGAGAATAACGTATTCTGGCCTTTCCTCAAGTTTGTGCTTTAACTTGTCCATCCTACTCCTTAACTTCTGCGCCGGAGTAAAATTACTATAGTATTATTTTGTGTTTAATTCAACTAAACGATCGACGGTTTTTTCTGTCAGCAATCGATTGGCGATATCGCGCTGAACTTCGGGATCATCAAACTGCTTTAAGGCCTCGGCGTTATTGGCGTACTGAACTTTATACTGGTTAATATGAGCCGCTAACTCTTCGTTGGTAGCGTCAATTTTCTCAAGCTTACTTAATTCGGCGAGGGCCAAACCGGCTTGGACACGCTTGAGGGCAGTTGGCTTGACTTCTTTTTCCAGCCATTCGTCCTTGTTTTTAAACTTTTGCGCCACCAGGTATTGGTCGATTGACAGTCCTTGGTAGGTTAGGTTGCGTTCGAAATCTTGTTCGATTGACTTCGCCTGGTCAGCAATCAAAATTTCTGGCGCGGGGACTTTGCTAACCGCAATCAGTTGTTTAACGAGTTCGTCTTTTAACTTCTCGCGGGCTTCACTTTGTTTTTGTTCGGCCAGCTTGGCCTTAATATCGGCTATCATCTCGTCGGCCGAGGTAAATGGACCAGATTTGGCGGCAAAGACATCGTCAACCACTGGCAAAACAGATTCTTTGACTGATTTGAGGGTCGTTGTAAAGGTAACATCCGCTCCTTTTAGGTCCGCCACGTGGTAGTCGTCAGGAAATTTCAGTTTCAGGTCAAACGTCTCACCAACCAGGTGGCCCACAATCCCCTCTTCAAATCCTGGGATAAACGAGTTGCTTCCCAGCGTCAAGGCATAATCATTGCCGGTTCCACCATCAAAAGGCACGTCGTCTTTTTTACCAATAAAATCAATTGTTGTTTCGTCGCCATCTTTAGCGGCACGAGTAACTTCTTTTTTCTCGGCCACACCTTGACGCATACGATCAACAATATCGTTAACCTCTTTGGCGGTGACTGTGGCTTTATCAAGAGTGACTTTAAGTTTTTTATAGTCCCCGAGTGTTACTTTTGGCAATATCTCGGCTTCGGCCGTGATTTCCAATGTTTCTCCTGGAACGTACTTTTTAACTTCAACCGAAGGACGGTCAAGCACTTGAATTTTTTCACTCAAAAAAGCTTCGGCCACAGCCTTACTAATGGCGTCATCTAGGGTTTGCTCTTGTAATACTTTAGGGTCAATATGCTTGGTGGCGACAGCAATCGGCACTTTACCTTTGCGAAAACCAGCGACTTTAGTGTCTTTGGCTAACTTACTGAGTGCGACTTGTGTCGCGGCGGTTAATTCTTTGGTGCCAAGCGTGATAGTGAGTTCAACTTTGGTGTCGGATAGGTGTTTGATAGTGGTATTCATACTCTGTTAAGTATACCAGACGACTCTGAACTACGCCAAATCGTCGTCAATATCGGTGCGTCGCTTGTCTTTGATAAAACCGACGATACGAGCAAAACTTAACTTTTGCTCGTCGGTACTTGTCGCGTCTTTGAGTGTATATAGTTCAGTTTTAATTTCATCTTGGCCGACAAATAAAATATACGGGATATTCTTTTTAATGGCTGTTTTAATTTGCTTATCAAGCTTGCGATCTGTTATGTCAAGTTCGGTATTGACGCCTTCGTTCCTCAGGTCACGGGCTAATCTCGAGGCGCTGCGCATTACGTCGCCCAGTACAACAACGTAAATTTCTGTAGTCGATTTAAGTTTTGGAACTAAATCGTGAACCTGCAGGAAGTTTTCAATCATCGTTCCACCCGGTGCCATACCAACTGCCGAAATTGGTTCAGCACCAAATAGCCCCACCAAACCATCGTAACGGCCGCCACCAAATAATGACCTGGTGTTATCCGGGTGCGTATCAAAGACTTCAAAAACCGTTCCGGTATAGTAATCAAGACCACGCATTAACGTGATGTCAAAGATAGCGCTCTTAACTCCCGCTCGTTCCAACAGAGTAAATAATTCCTGAACCTCAACCACGACACTACTGTTTCGAATCTCCATTGGCAAATCGGCCATACTCGAGGCACTCAGCAAAGCTGCAATTTTCGGTAGTCCTTCGGTTGCCCTTTCTGCCAAAATTTCACCTGCTTGGTCGCGGAAGGCATCGTCGGCTATTTTGTCTTTACGGTCGAATAATTTCACCATCAACTGCGCTTGCACAGCGTCAAGTCCAAGGTACTGGGCCATCATAAAGTTAATCAATTTGCGGTTATTGATTTTAATGACGTAATCTTCGGTATGAGCGCCAAACGATTTCATAATAGCATCGGCCATGGTAATAATTTCGGCTTCGGCCGCAACGTCATCAACTCCAAAAATATCGGCGTTAAGTTGCCAGAATTCACGCTCTCGTCCGCGCTGTGGACGTTCATAGCGCATAAAATTGGCAATACAGTACAGTCGAGCTGGATAGGCCAGCTCCTGGCGCTTGGCTGCGACCATACGACTGACACTCGGCGTCATTTCGGGACGAACCGCCACAATCCGACCACCGCGATCAGTGAAGGTATAGGTTTGGTCATTGGCCAGCTCTTGACCACTTTTAGCAGCGTAAATTTCTAATGGTTCTAAAATAGGCGCACCGTATTCTTCGTACCCAAACCGCTCAGAAACATTTCGCCAAGTAGCGAAAATATAGTTTTGGATTCGCTTATCGTCAGGATAGTAGTCGCGCGTTCCTTTGTAGGGTTGTGACGATAGTATACTCATTAGGGTAATTATCGCATTTTTATCTGGTGGTTACAAGTAAGCTGTCGTTGGGTGATCGTTATTGCGTTTCATCTCTAGGGCGACGCGGTTGATAATTGGCCATTGTGTCACGTACAATCAGTTCTTTTGGCGTAAGGTTGTAATTGCGGGCGACGGCAGGGTGCACGACCATGGCGCGTAGTTTATCAATTGCATCCACGACATCGTTCGGTGAAGCCATTTGGTTATTATTGGCAATATCGAGATAAAACAAACTCCTCTGATCAATAACTTCTTCGGCCGTTTCATATTGATATTTGCTACTCGGTACCCTATTAAGGATATCACTCGCCCTCACCACCACTTCGCTATTTGGACGGGCCCGAACGGTCAGCCGGCTAACCATACGCTTGTTATCAACCGCCACTTCGCCGTTTAGCAATATATGGTGAGAGGCAAGCAGGGCAAAACGAGCGGCAGCAATGCTCACCCGTCCATTACGCTCCTGTAGATAATGATCTTTTTCCATCACTCGCCGTCGCCACGATTTGAACAAAAAAGCCGCTCGCAGCGACTCTTTTGTCTCAATATCCAGATTAGGATCAAG
This sequence comes from Candidatus Saccharimonadota bacterium, assembly GCA_043737705.1. Classification (GTDB taxonomy): domain Bacteria; phylum Patescibacteriota; class Saccharimonadia; order Saccharimonadales; family Saccharimonadaceae; genus UBA1547. Next base: position 11,724 of record JAYTAD010000034.1, read on the forward strand.
AAAATCGACCAAGGCATCCCGAAGCCGCTCACTTGGGGTGAACGTTTCTCTAACCTCTATAACTGGTCGGATAGAAAACACTTCGCTCATGTGTACTTATTATACTATGAATTATGGCTTAAGTATATGCTGCTGGAGCCATGCGTAGACAGCAATACCAGAGGCGACCCCGACATTGACGGAACGCGTCGAGCCGAACTGTTCAATCATGACCATCCGCTCGGCTGCAGCTACCATCTCTTCGCTGAGGCCCGGCCCTTCACCGCCAAACACCAAGACACAGTCTTTGGGTAATGTTGTTTCAGACAACTTGACCGCACCAGGCAAATTATCAACCGCGATGATAGTTTTTTTCAATTGTTTCATCCGCTCCACGAAGTCTTTAACCGTGGCGTGATGCTCGATGATTAGATAACGATCCGTCACCATGGCGCCACGCCGATTCCAATGACGTTTACCGATAATATGGACCGCCGCCACGTTAAAGGCGTTGGCGTTGCGAACAATCGTGCCGATGTTCATATCGTGCTGCCAGTTCTCGATGGCAATATGCAGATCGATGCGGCTGGTGTCGAGATCGGCATTAATCGCCTCGACTGTCCAGTAGCGATATTTATCCAATACGTTGCGGCGATCACCCGTTTCAAGCAGCTCGACATCGAATTTTGGGTCAGTCGGCCATGGTTTGGGGTGCGGGCCAAGGCCGATGAGTTGTTCTTGCATAGAGTTATTGTACGCTATGTGATTAGTTGGTGTCTCGTATCAAGAGGTTTGGTGCGTACAACGGTCAATCTCCCGAAGAAGCTAATTCTCCTCGCCCTTCAACTCGGCGAATTTGTCCGCCATGGTCGGGTTTTCGCGAGTTAACTTTTTAACAGTTAGCTCATCCGCCTTATTGTTGGCGATACGTAGGTTATCCTCAGAGCGTAGGAGGTTCTCTTTCGTCTTTTGTAATTGAACGATTGATTTGTCGATGCTATCGATTGCTGTTTTAAACTTCTCTGATGCTAGGCGATAGTTGCGGCCAAATGAATCACGAAAATCATCTAGTTGACTTTCAAAGTTGGTAACATCAATGTTTTGTGCCTTAACGAGTGCTAGTTCCGACTTATATTGCATTGAGTTGAGCGCGGCGTTTCGAAGCAACGTAATCATCGGAATAAAGAACTGCGGACGAATCACATACATCTTTGTATGCTTATGTGACACATCGATAATTCCGGTATTGTAGAGCTCATTATCTGCTTCAAGTAATGTTACAAGAACGGCGTACTCACAGTTCTTCTCGTTCCGGTCTTTATCAAGTTCACGCAAGAAATCTTCATTCTTCTTCTTCGTGGCCGTTTCGTCGCCTTCGTTCTTCATCTCAAACATGATTGAGATAATTTCATTACCTTTCTCGTCGTATTCTCGGTATATGTAGTCGCCCTTACTTCCAAAGCTCGCATCATTATCCTTGCCAAACTCAGCATTTTTGAATCCAGTAGCGCGTAATTTTTCAAATTCAATTTCACAATGTCGCTCGAGAGTCTCACCTACCATTTTTGTAGATAATTTAGCCTTCATGTCCTTGTAGTAAGCGATCATCTCGTCCTTGGTCTTGATTTCGTTCTCGTATTTTTCTTTTAGTGAAGATTTGAGTAGCTCTTTTTCGGATTCATTAACATCTAATTTATTAGCCAGTCGATCTCGCTCTTTTTCGAGCTTATTAACAGCTTCCATCGTCGCCAGCTTACCTTCCGACTGAGTAGCTTGTATCGAAGCTGTTAGTTTAGCGATTTCGGCATCTTTTTCTGTCTTCAGCTCCGCAAGTTCAGTTTCTTTTTTAGCTACATCTGCTTGTAGTTCATTTTTGGCATTAGCCTCTGCGAGCTTAACTGCGCTTTCCTTGTCTTTTTCTAGTAACTCTAATCGCTCGTGGAGCTCTTTCTCAAATTCATGATTCCGCACCTGCTTGAGAATATCAGCAAAACCAGCCTCATCAACTTTGAAGGTTTTTTTACAGTGTGGGCATATAATCTCGTTCACGACTAACCCTTTACTACCGCTATCACACGTCCATTGATCAAATAGTCATCATCCTCATGAATAACAATTGGCGGGTATGAAGATGAGTTAGTAGATTCTGAGACAAGTGCGTAGTCATAGGCTCGCTTTGCAAGCTTTTTTATGTTTGCAAGACCGTTAATGATTGAGACCACATACTTACCAACATTCTCGTCTACATCTGCGTAAGATGTATCGACTATAGCATAATCACCATTATCGATAGGAGCCGTGAGTCCATTTGGTGTCGGGACCTGCGCATCATTCATAGACTCACCGGCCGCCCGTACTGCAAATAGTTTGCCCTTTACTTTCAAGCTGCTCTTCGAAATATTCAGATATCCTTCAATAGCCTCGTCAGCAAACTGATTTGCGGGACCACAGCTTGCCATACCAACAATCGGTATAACATGAAATCTATCATCTCGCATGTCAGAGCCAAGCTGTTGTATTTTAGCCTTACGGTCCACAAATAGCAGTTTCTTTTTTTCAAGTTGTGCAAAGTGGTGTTGCAATACTCCCGGGCTCATTGACGGTTTACCCAACATCTCTGCTATCGAACGAAGCGGTATACGCGATAGATTATTCTTCTCAGCCAACTTCAATAGCTGTTCTTGTGTTTCATTCATACATATCATTATAACTGATTTAGTGTAAAATGTAAATATAGTGTAAATACTAGACAAGCTAGTAAAAATGATCTACACTTTAATTAGAACTAATCGCAAGGTGGCACTGCGGAGGGTTCGCGGGACTTGCGTTTACAGCGAGAAAACACAAATTCCAAAAAAACAATATTAAATTTAACAAAAAGAAAGGAATCCTATGGCAATTAGAATTACACATATCCGAAAACCAGATCGTGATAATCGATACGAAGCAATCAGCCACTACGGTACATCCGATACAACAGATGGCACCTTTGGTGTGATCGAACGTGAGTGGCTTATTGACCAGCTTGAGACAAAAGACATGTATGCTTATGTCTCCGAAGATGGCAAACAAGCAATCTGCGACATCAAGGATAACGGTAATATCCGTTTTCTTCAAACGCGCCCAGACGCCTCCGAGGCTAACAACCTCTTAAGTCTGCCTCCGTGCTAATAAAGGTGCCCTTCGGGGCACTTTCATTAATAATTAACCAATAACTACCCTAAGGAGCATGTAATGAGCACAGAACAAACTATCTCAGAAGCAGGACAAAAATTACTAACAGTTACGTTCGACTACACCGAAGCCGACGGTAGCAACGAAGGCACACGTGAGGTTGAACCTTATAGCTACCGCGAAACAGCAGGAACTCGTAAATTCATGGGTTACGACATTCGAAAAGGTAGTATTCGTTCCTTCATACCAGCAAATATTCACAATATTAAGATGACCGATAATCATTTTACGCCCCGCTGGCCAGTAGAAGTCTAATCCTAAAGGCTAATAGTAGCATCGTATGGCTTCGTAAGCTCTACCATCGACATGTCCATAATTGGCTCGTACATAAATAGTCTAATACCAAACTCCTATTTAATCGGCTTTCTCATCTATTTATTGAGTAAGGTTATAAATTCGACAGGTTTTTCAGTGCTCCAGTCCATCACTTTTACGTATTTACCGTTATGCTTTAGCGGACGGTTAAATTTGCAGCCTTCGCATTCGTATTTCTCTACTACGTCGGGTGTTTCGCCGAATAGCGTTAATTCACCGGGTATTACACGTGTTTCGTGTTTACAACTCATCGGTATAACGTATTTTATGCCGTCCATCTGCCAGATGTTCCAGCTAATTATTTCGGCGAAGTATTCGAGCTGATCGTCACTTAAGCCGCGTTTGGACTTGAGCTCTAGTTTGTTTGTACAAAAGTCTTTGTAAAAGTCATCCAGCGTAAGCAATACATTCTCGCGAGCAATTAACAGGTTGTCACCTTGCCATTCATAGCCATACGTTGCTTTTAGGGCGATCTCTGCATATGCCAGCCAGTCTTTTTTACTATCAGTAAATTCGCCAACTACCTGAAGTTTTCGGTCAAAAAAACCAACACGGTTTTTTGGCGTAATGATCACGCCTGTATTTGCGGTCGGGTTATAGCGGCCAGCAATAAACGGTGCTTCGCCACAAGTTATCTCGAGTCGGCGTTCAGAAATGTAATCTATCCAAGTTTCTTCACTTACAGGCCAGTTCTTACTCGCCCAGTCTATGGCCATGTTCATTTCTTTTACGATCTTGAGCGGCGTAAAGACCTCGGCCTTGTCTTTCGTGCGGTATTTTTGCTCTTCTTTGCTTTTGGCGGCTCGTGGCTGGATCAACTTGCCGTATAGTCCAGTAACTTGTTCGCGTTTGATTTGCTTCGTTGGGGCGTATTCTTTGCCGTGTTTTAGGTAGCTGTCGGTCGCCCAAATGATATTGTATGGGCGACTAGGTTTATGTCGGGTCCTGTCTGCCAAAAGGATATCTAATACGCCGCCGCGATTACGGAGGGTATTCTCACTGATATCTATTTTTGACACAGTAACCATATACTTACCGCCTACCTACAATCGCTTGAATAGTCCCATGATTGTCCATAGAAGATAAAGGAGTAGACTTCAACTCACTGATCAAGTCGTCGATAGCTTTTGTATGAATAGATTTTTGATTACTGAAGTAGCTAGCTTGAAAAAACCTCCCACCTCCTCCAACCTGGAACCATATATAGAGATCAACGTCTTGGATAATGCCCACCGTGTTTTTGAATATAGCGGTATTTCGTAAATCTGTCGTGATTGTGCCGTCTTGCATTGCAATGAAACCTCTCACGGCATTGATAAAGCTAGAGTAATTAAGCTGCGGGTGTGCAGATGTGTACACGAGTATATGCGGGAGTGAGTATTCTGGATCAAGCTTTCCGAGCTGTTTTTTTGCGTCGTGAACGGCATCTAAAATTTTATTGTGGATAGTAGAATACTTATATCCAAATGGTGCCGCGTCGTGATCGAACATAAGTATCGGCGATTTAACCTCGCACAGATACTTAGCACCGAAGCCCTCTATGCATCCGTCAGGAGTCTGCTCGTTACTTTCTGGTATGTGACTATACGAGTAACCTCTACCTGCCAAGAATCGCTCTAGTTCTACTTCGGCATCTTTTGGTTTAACTAGCATCGCATTTTGGGTTGCTTCAGGTTGTGCTCCGAGTATATGCTCCGCAAATCCTAACGTTTGAGCAGCGATTGATTCATCCCAGCCTCCATTTGACTTACCGATAACATCAGATATCATTGCATTGCTAATGTCCTCAAATGAACTGTCATACTTGCCACGCTTAGTGTGCGAGTATATATGTTTCAGTTTTTGATGGAACTGTTTCTTGTCCATGAGCAGCCTTATGCCATTTCTTTGACGCGGGTTTCGATGAAGTCGATTTCTTCTTGGCTTAATCTGTATTTCTTATAGAGTTGTTGGTCGATCTCGACGATTGATTTTAACCAGTCGATGTCGGAGCTGGGCGTGAAATCTTGGACAGGAATGTTAGAATGCCAGTCTCGGTACAAGTTCCACGATGTAGCCTTTGAATCCAGACCGGCGCGATAGAACCTAGAGTTGAAATATTTTTCCATGTTCTTGGCCTCTTCTTCCGTGTCTCCGAAGACACAAAGGAATTTATCTATGAATATTTCATTTGGTTTTAAAATCCGGGTTTTTAATGGTGCTTTATCTACCGTACCTGCTTTCGGGAAAACCATCTTCCATCTCTCGGCATTATTGAGCTTTACAAACTCAATGCGTCCGTCAGATCCGTCGTAACTAAAATCATCGCTAGCGTCAATCCAATAAAAATCGTTACCTGCACCAACAAGAATCCTTATATCGTGAGCATCGTCTCGCCGGTGTTTGAACGATTCAATATTGGATTTAAACGCTTTGGAGTTTAGGCCGAACGGTGCCCGCCCAGGAATTAAATCGCTCATATTTGATTTTTCTGATGCAATAATTCTTTCAAACACTGATAGAATCTTGTATTTTGTCTCATCTATATCAACATCCCTGTATCTCCAATCTAATACCCCATTAGTTACACTACCGTCCATTTCAAAGATGGTCTTAAGTGGTACGAGCGTTGTCTTGGTGTTGTCAAAAAGTGTTATGGCTGCATCAACTGATACTTCCTTGCCGAATATAGGCTCACGGTGAAACTCTACTTTCACTAAATTCTGCTTTTTGATTAAGAAATCACGCAATGGCTCCAATTGCTGGCCGCCCTTAATAAATCCGTCCGGAGTCACAAAACATGCATAATCAGTCAGCTGATCGTCAGACCCTGTGACAATGAAATCCTGGTACATAGGAATCTTCCTGCGTCCCGCTTCATAATGATACGGCGGATTACCCACCACAGCGTTAAATTTCATCATAGTTCCTCCATTTCTAAATAATTGAGCGAGTTTTGTGGCTGCGGTGCCGTCTTTCGCTTCGGGTAATAAATCGTGCATCGCAAAGTTGCGTTTACTAATATCGTGGTCTACATCAAAACCGAAAATGTAGCTCGTCGTAATACCGTGCAGTACGCCAGTCGGCGCTAGGCCATAGACTTGGTTTTCTAGTATGTACTTCAAGCACTCGGCGTCGCTGTTATAGTGCTGGCGAGTACCAGCAAAGAGTTTCTTAACAATTTCCGTGACGTACATACCAGATTTCATGTACAGGTCTATAAATGCGCTGTCGGTGCGGCGGAATAGTTCTGGCTGTTCTTTTTCGAGACCGTCAACCATCATTTTCACGACGCGCCTTGGTGTAAATATCTGGTTGTTCTTTTGGTTTGGTATCAGCTCAAAAATATCTTCGTCTGTCATGAAGTAGTCGGCACGTTTGTGCTTTTCGGCTACAAACTCGGCTATAGAGGCGTTGAATTTGTATTTATGGAACACACCGTCAAAGTGCTTACGCTCGCCATTGTCATCTGTATAGTCGAAGCCGTCCCGGAGCTTATGAAACTCCTCTTTGGTGATGTTGGTCAGGTCTATGAAGTCTTCGTCGTTGATCTGCTCGTCAAAGTTATCAATAGTTATAACGTCGCGCGATGCGTTAGCCATTACAAACATAGGTATGGTACGAGTAAAGGCACGGAGGTGTTCGCGAACTTCATCTTCTTTGGACTTTTGAACTAGTTCGACTTTTTTAGTTTCGTGTTCTTCAACTTTTGCTTCTACAAAATCCTGCTCGATAACTTTTGCGAGTGAAGCTTTGAGAGCCTCTGGGTCTTTTATTTCGGCACTTTGGTATTCGCTGACGACGAGCTTTATTTTTTCTTTGACTTCGGCCTTTACTTCTTCTATTTCGGCGTTGGTGGCTTTGGTAACTTCTTTGTATTTAGGAATAAGCGTCTCAGCTAGATCGTTTACTCCACTCGCCAGAGTTTCTAGAGTTTCTTCTGGTGTTTCATAGTTCGTAGCGTTGTCTACTAAGCGGTCGATGTTGCTACGGAATATCTTTTCACCAAGTATGACACCAATGTTTTCGTTAATTTTGGTCTGTTTGCCGACTTCTACTTTACGGGCGTCGTCGAGGTCGAGTTTTCGGTCGTCTTTTACGGCGCGCTTGCCGGTTTCTTTGTCCATTTTATCCAGAATCTCTTCGACTTCTTTCGGGAAGTGGAACACACCCTTGATGTTGTCGTTAAACAATAGGTTGGTCATAAAGCGCGCTTGGACTATCTCGGTCGCAGCAAGAGCATTCGGGAAGGTCAAGACCTTTTCGGCGTCGAGCTCAACCATCATGCCGTCGACATCCTCAGAAATAACCGGGAAGTAGTTGAGTAGTTCTTTGATATTATTTTTGCGTTCAGCTTCTGTGATCTCGCCATTTGCTGCCTTTGGATTAAGTGCGTTAGCAAAGGTATCGTAAATCTCGAGTACTCGAGTTGGGGCAAAATCGAACAGGTAGGCAGACTTTTTAGCCTTGAGCTCGCCATTTTCAGTGAAGCGGAATGGGTTTTGAGCACGAAAAGCCGCTTGCATGTACTGTGCTGGAGTTTTGATGTCGGTGAGCATTAGCACCGCGCTCCACTCTTTGATCGTCACACCAGTGGTTAGCTGTCCGCAACTGAGGGTGATGGTCTTTGGGTTCGTTGCAATTGCCTCTTTTACCTTGTCGTAAGATTTTTCGTTACCCTTGAAGTCCCCTTCTTCCTCGTCGAACGATTTTCCGTCACCAGCTGCAATGACAACTTTGTAGTCTTTGAATATATTGTCATCGCGGTCTTCACCAAGTAGCTGCGCTAAGGCTTTGACCGATTCGACACGGTTGCCTACGTACCAAAATGTATGTCGCAGCTCGTCACGCAGTTCTGAGGTAGAGAATGGATATTTTGTATTGGTACTGAGGTTGCGTAGAAAATCGCGGACATCGTCTTCATGAACAAACTTTTGGCTTTTTGTCGCAAAAAACTCGTTCAGGTCAAAAGCGTAGTCGCGTGTTTCGTCTTCGATCTCTATACCTTCGTTCACCTCGCTAGCTGTCATCTGCGATATACGGTAGGTGTAGAGGCGTAGGTCTGGTAGGTCTGCGTGTGGGCCGCTATCTCCCACTAATGGGTCATCGAGCTCGGCTTGCTTTGCCTTTTGTTCATCGAGGTAGGTCCAGTTAAATATCGCATCTGTCGCGAACTTTTGGTTGGCTAAAGCTTTGAACGGCGTACCACTTAGATGTAGTGTATGTTCACGTTTAACGATTTCGAAGGCGGCATCTGTCCGACCAGTGTCAATGCCTTCGTGGGCTTCGTCGATGACCAAAAGATCCCACTCGAGATCCGCAACCCAACGGAGCTTATCGTGACTACCACCAAAATACCTAGAACCTTTGAGGTCTTGGAGTGACAGGAATGTAATCATCGATTTGTTATGGCCTTCTATAGCATTGTATTGCTCACGGGTCAGTGACCTACGCTCAGAAAGCGACGCAGTGTCAGAAATAAAATAGTATCCGTCGATAAACATCTCAAAATCGTCGAACCAGCTGTTGGCGATGGCCGGGCGGTTGGTAACGATCAGGACTTTTTTGGCATCGAGACGCTTCGCGAGATCATAGCTTGCAAGTGTTTTGCCGAAACGTGGCTTGGCGTTCCAGAGGAATTCTCCGTTTTCGTGAGAGTAGAAATACTCTTTTGCTTTATCTACGGCAGCTTGCTGCTCGGAGCGGAGTTCGTAAGAAATCTTCTGGCCACCCGATTGTAATGCTGCGAATCCTTGCTGACGAAAAGCGTCAAAAAGATGCTTGGACTTTTCTGGCGTGCCGTTGAAGAAAAACCATTCTTTACCAAGATCTTGGCGATTTTCGACGCCATTTTTTACGAGGAATTTGTGAAATGTTTTGTCGGTAAAATCTTGTGGAGGTTGATGTTCATAAAACGCTGGGGCGCTCCATAGCTTATCATAACGGTGATGCTTGGCCGCAGTGTTTACTTGTTCACGAATTCGCGCATCGACATCTCGGCGCTCAGTGTAGCCAATTTTTTGAGAGCCTTCATTATCTGTTTCGTCTGGAAGAGCATATGAATAAACTTGTGGATATACTACCTTTGTCGTTGTTATTTTTGGCATACCAATTATTTCTGAGTTATCCGTAGTTTGTTCATGCATATTAAACAATATTATACCTTAAAAACAGATGTAAGTGTTGATTTTTCTTCGGTAAAACAACGAGCCGGAGGATTATTTAAAATAAAAATAGGTTTTTGTTCCCTCGTGGTACAAGGGACGGACCTTTGCAACATCGGTTTCTTACCCAAGCTGTTGAAGTTTTTGGTAAATCGCGTATGGGTAGATGTATTAATAATGCTTATGTTGTACAATATAGTCATGAAAATACCAAATTACAAACAAAATTCGCCGGACCAAGGCGGTTTCAGTGATCTTCGGATTAGATTCTTTGTATTGTCATGCCTGACCTTGGTACTATTACTCACCCCCTTCTTTGGCCTGGTGTGGTCATCCGTCGTAACTACGATGTTTGCCTATTTTATAGCGGTTAAAAGATCGGCCTTCGAGCAAACTGACCCGAAATGTATTTACACGCACGGTCAAGCTATGGATAAAATGTATCACAATGGCGTCAATGCCAAGGCGTACGAGCGTTTGCTTCAGCCTTACGAAGATAACCGCGAGAATACGCAAGTGGCTAAAATTGACGACGACGCCGAGCCTGGTAAATATGCACCAAGCTTGAGACCTGTATTTAATAGTTAGCCTTGGCGCTCTTTTACCCCCGATAGTAGCTAATGGTATAATTGAGTAATGGTTAAACAAGAATCACTCGAAGAAACATACGAATATTCAGAAGCACCGATACAAGAAGAATTTATATTTGACCCCGATGTTGACCCGGGGGCTGTCATAGAATTTCTGGACGCACTTGAATTGTTTGATAACAACGCCAAACTGAGTAGAGGTAACATCCGGACAATCGGTGAGGCCGTTGTGAAGTTTAGTGGCGCTGTCAGACCTAAGAAATAAATACATAATTGTATTTAATATATAGTTAATCCCTAGCTGATAGCGGTAGTTTGGTTTACAAACCAGCTTGGTCGGTGAATATCATTGTACCGCCTGGCAGGACCTCTGTTATTTCAAAGCCAGCCCTTTGGGCTGTGCCCTGACTGGCTATGTTGCTAAATCCGATAGTAGCCTGAGTTCTTACATTACAGCTGTCTCTGGCGTAATCCGCAATTGCCCGTAGCGCCAGACTGGCGTAACCTCGCCTTTGATGTATAGGCTCGACATCATAACCTATATCTACCAAGTCTTTACCCCAAGAATACATAGTTATCGTACCAACTAATGTAGCCCTGCCCTCATCCCAAATGCCATAATCACGACGGCTGGATATGTCATGATTGTTTTCCGCTATTGATGGCAAAAGAATCACACCCTCACTCGCCGTAAGAATAGCTGAGTTCTTGGCAGACTCACTTATAGAAAAAGGTTCGGGTCGCGTTTCGGATGGTACAATTTCCGTATAAGACATACGCATACTTTACCATAAAAACAGAGTGATGTCCATTTAGCAAAAATGCTTTGCAAAGGACGGACCTTTGCAAAGCCCTTGCGTGGGATTATTTGTCGATTATTGGTATAATATGTACAGCTAGTGTTCTAGAGTTCTTTTCCAACGAGAGAGGTGAAAATGCTCGACGTTCCAGAGGATGAAGCGGTTGAACAGCTTCAATCACTGCTTGATAGCTTGTTTGACACTGAGGGTCTGCTGATAGACATAGAACTCGCCAAAGACCGCGAGATTAAGGCAGTTCTGGACAACTATGCGCCTGATGTAGATTTCTACACGGCCGCTCGTGAAGAACTGGTCGATAGCATTACCGCAATTTACAACACGCACCGCTCGTTTTTGACCGAAGGCAAAGGTAAGTTGGTCGTCTTGCGTGGTGGCACACTCAGCGCCAAGTTTGCGACCGCATCGCTGATTGTCGATGACGAATCACTAGCCATGCGCTATATCAAGCGTATGGGCAAGCTTCGGCTGTTCACGAGAGTCGGCAAGCGGACCCTCAACAAGGATGCGCTAAAGAAGAACCCAGAGTTTGTCAAAAAGGCTCAGGGTATGCACATCGACCAGCCCGAGAACTTGACCATCAAACTGCCAAAGCTTGGTGTCGAGCGTATTCGTCGCCTGCACCCTCTCCGCGCGACCCTCGATCCAATCGACTAGCACCCCGCCTTCGCGTCGAGTACTACTACAAAAGTAAGCTCCGTGAAGACGGGGCTTACTTTACCCTTAAATAAAAGCAAATAAAATAGAGACTGCAAAAGTCTCTATTTTATTTGGTACGCCACGTTGTCCTTATATGGAACCAGCTATCCTCCTCTCTCTTGAAAACTCATTTTAACGAAATGAAAAAGCCCTCGAAGACTCTTTCGAGTTTTCGAGGGCGGTTGTGTCCGGAAGGACCAAGGGCCAAAGCCACAAGGTCCTTCCGGACGCGTTAGAGCCGAAGATCTAGCACTCCCTGACAACAGGTGACGACGAGGTCGCGCGCAAAGAGCCAGCATCGATAGGTCTCAATAGAAGCCGTCGTAGCGGTTTATAGCCGCCCCAACGGTCGAGGCATGGCACGTGCGACCAGGCGGAGTCCACGCAGAGCTGGAGCGTCGACATGTTCGGGAATGGTGACTTGCCGATATTCCAAGTAGACGCCCACTCTGGAAACTGTGCTGCGGCCATCAAGACCTCAGTATGTGCCAGAGTTTCGCCCACGATTGCTGCCTGCGAAAGCGCATCATTAGGTGACGTGCGCTTGTAGGTGTACGGATCGAACGCCACCCAGCGAATGCCGGGGACATACTTGACAGTCGGCAGTAACCTTAGATGCTTGGAATCGCTGTTCACGTGATTCGAGCGATCTTTGGTTAAACCGATTGGCGGAACGAGAAAGTCCCACCAGGCATCAAAAGTGCGCCTGAAGCCTTTTATACGACCCTTATCGGGCAGATAAACGGCGAGAAGCAACACCTCCGTTGTCGTACGGGCAGTAAAGTCCGGCACGGCGGGAATATCAGTAGTCGTGAAGCCCTCCTGTCCGCCATGCAGTTCGAGAAAGGCCGAAACCATTTCGATCTGTGCCTCCACCGACGTATACCAAAGTGGAGTCGTGCGATCAGGAAAATTCCCTTCAATGATAACCTGCAGAGCTGCACGAACCTGATCAAAGGGTCGAATACCCTGAGCAGTCACTCGCGTAACCTCAAACAGCTGATCGGCCAATTGACCTTTCTGCTCATCTGAAAGTTTTTTGCTCATAGCACATCTCCGTCTCTGCCGTTGCTAATCCACGCCCTGCACAGTGCAGTCATGGCCTCAATTGTGATTGAGAACGGCGTTCCATATTTAGAGTAAATAAGTACAGAACGCCGTTCTCAAGGGAATGCTAAATTATTAAGGTTCTAACCAATACCTATACCATAAATATGTATATATTACAATACCTCCGTAGAGCCGTTACCATTTTTACGCCGAAAGAAGATGAATCTAACCAAACAAAAAACCGACCAAAAGGTCGATTCTTTGCTTGGTACGCGAGAGAAGACAGCGCTCCGCTTTTCCGCTCGGTCACAGAAAAATGTAAACACTTTTTTGTTCACCTCGCTACACCGAACTCCACGTCCCCGCTACTTCGTAGCTATCGGGACGTAGAAATTAAGAGTTTCGACCGACCAAAAAAAGAGCCGTCCCGAAGGACAGCTTTTTCTTTTGGTACGCGAGAGAAGACTCGAACTTCCACGTCCCGAAGGACACTAGCACCTGAAGCTAGCGCGTCTACCATTCCGCCACTCGCGCTTATACCCTCCCTAGCATAGACGCCTAGCGTTGAGTTTTCAAGACCTAACTGTGGGGGGAATAGTTGGCAAAATCAGCTAAATCATAGGTAGAACGCAAAGCTTCAACTAATGTTTTTAGTTCAGACAGTTGTTTAACGCCTGGATTTAAAGTGCCAAACGGATCAAAGGCAAGGCGAACCTGCTCGTAAAGCTGCTTAACGTCGTCCTCTAGTAAAGCGTACGCAGCATTGGCTTTGACGCGACCTTCGCTCGATTCGGCGACAAAAATACCATTGTGCTTATCGACGAGTTGGCTGTAATCATTGATTAGCTTGAACATTTTTTGCTTGTCGGCCAGCTTGCCAAGTTGCAAGGCAGCGCGGGCAAACACAACACTGTCGAGTACTCGTGTTCGAAGCGGTAATGCAATGTGGTGCTTTTTAGCGAGTTCAGCCACGGCGGCGATAAAGTCATCGTATCGATTAGATGGAATGTGAGCGCCGTCAATAAGTGGCGGATATGATTCGGCTTCTGATTCTGACGCGAAGGTCGACGACATGACTTCGCGGATGGCCGAAAGCTCCTCGACGGTGTGATCAGCGGTCGTCACGACCGAGGCGCTATACTTGTCTAAAATTTTGAGAGCTTTTTTGAGTTTATGGGCGCGTGCTCGATCGC
>JAYTAD010000035.1:0-2354 GCA_043737705.1 Candidatus Saccharimonadota bacterium
AAACTGATATTAACGAACAGCTAATCGTCGAGTACTACTCACGTTAAGGGTAAGGAGCCTACACTATGACAAAAGTAATTCACAATCCAGCACTTGCAAGTATCGATGAGCACAGCCCGTCGAGCGCTACGTTCGCTATTGAACCTCTTCACGCAGGTTACGGGAACACTCTAGGCAACAGCCTTCGTCGTGTTCTTCTTTCTAGCATTGAAGGTGGTGCAGTCGTTGCTTTCCGCATCGAAGGCGCTAGTCACGAGTTTACAACCGTACCTGGCATAAAAGAAGACGTTGTTGACATCATGCTTAATCTTAAAAGTATCTGTCTCAATGTTCATAGCGACGAGCCGATTGAACTGCGTCTTGAGAAAAAAGGTGCAGGTCCAATTACCGCTGGCGATATTAAAACTACTGCCGACGTCGAGATTGTCAATCCCGATCAGATCATTGCAACTATTGATGACCCAAAGAAATCAATTGTTTTTGACCTCGTCGTTGAAGCAGGTCGCGGTTACCGTACTATTGAAGAATCCAGTGTTAGTCGTGTTCACAGCGATATGATTGCGCTTGATGCTATCTTTAGCCCAGTTCTCCGTGTTCGTTTCAAAGTTGCCAGCACTCGTGTTGGTCGCGAAACCAACCTCGACAGGTTACTGCTTAGTATCGAAACCGATGGTTCACTCAGTCCGCGTGAAGCGTTTGAAGAAGCATCTGCAATTTTGGTCAACCAATACACCGCACTTGCCGGTTCGACAACTATCGAAGCCGCACCAGCCCTTGGCCAGGACATTGACGACGAGTCGAACGAGCTTAATACTTCTATCGAAGAACTAAACTTGACCGCTCGCACCGCCAACGCATTGATCAACAACGATATTCGTACAGTCCACGACCTTGTTACGCTCAGCGAGCAAGACCTTCGTGAACTTAAAGGTTTCGGATCAAAAGCGCTTGATGAAGTAAAAGATAAACTAGCAGAACTGGAACTTTAATATGCACAGACACAGTTATAGAGGTCGTAAATTTGGTCGCGAACGCGATCAGCGACGCGCATTATTGAAAGGCTTGGCGACAAGTCTCGTCGAGCATGGCAAAATCGAAACGACATTGCCTAAGGCCAAAGAGCTAGTGCGTTATATTGAAAAAGTTATTACTAAGGCTAAAAAAGGTGACCTTCACAATCGTCGACAAGTTATCGCTGCGCTTTCAACGCAAGCAATGGCCTTCAAATTGGTTGATGAGATTGCTCCACAGCTTAAAGGCCGCACCAGTGGTCACGTCCGCGTTGAACGGACGCGGGTTCGTGTTGGTGATGGTGCGCAGCTTGCAACTATCGGCTTTGTCGATGAACTCAAGTCTGTACCTAAAGAGGAGACCGCGTAATGGTTAATGCTAAAACGTACTCACAAAAACCAAGTGAAATAACACACAAATGGATTCTTATCGATGCTTCAAGCGCGCCACTTGGCCGTGTTTCGACAGTTATCGCTAAGTACCTGATTGGTAAGTACAAGCCAACCTACACTCCTCATATGGATGCAGGTGACTATGTCGTTGTTATCAACGCTGAAAAACTTGTCGTAACAGGTGCTAAAGAGACTGACAAGAAGTACTACCACCACTCAGGTTACCCTGGTGGCATCAGAGACGAAAGTCTGGCCGAGCTTCGCGTTAAATATCCTGAACGAATTATTATTGAAGCCGTAAAAGGTATGATCCCACGCAATAAGTTGGCGGCAGAGCGCCTCAAACGCCTCCGTGTCTTCCCAGGCGAAGTTCATACCCATACCGCACAAACTCCAGAGAAAGTTGAGATTAAATAATCATGGCTGAATCTAAATATTTTTACGGTCTAGGCCGACGCAAGAGCGCAACTGCTCGTGCCCGACTTTTTGCCGGTAAAGGTAAAGTTACCATTAACGACAAACCAGCAAACGAGTATTTGAACGAGAATTCAACCTATCTCGCCGAGATTACTGATCCTCTGGCACTCGTTAACAAACAAAAAGACTTTGATATTACTATCTTGGTCAAAGGCGGTGGTGTTGCTGGGCAAGTTGACGCGATCAAATTGGCGATTGCTAAAGCACTCGTGGTTGGTTTTGTTGACCTCCGTAGCACACTTAAAAAAGCTGAGTTCCTAAAACGTGACTCACGCGAAAAAGAGCGCAAAAAGTACGGCCTTCGTTCTGCTCGTAAACGCGAACAGTTCTCGAAGCGTTAATACGCTATTAAGTACACCAAAATACCGCTATTATGGCGGTATTTTGGTGTATTGAGTAGCTAATAGTTAGAAAGAGTATAATATAGGAGTAATGAGATTTGTCATGCATAAGCGCTCGCATACATTTGTCGCT
>JAYTAD010000036.1:0-3169 GCA_043737705.1 Candidatus Saccharimonadota bacterium
CATCCGACAGGGTGTTGTTCACACCGCCCAGGTCTTGGCTATCAGCAGCGTCTTCGTCGTCGCCGCGATGGTAGTCGGTGCCGCCAGGCACCTCAAGGCCGCCGTCTGGCACCCCGCCAGCTGACCAGTCAATTGAGCCGACCTGGAAGTCGAACCCCCTCGGGGGTTCCTTCCGGGCCGGCTCTATTCATTTTTTGACTGTCGGCTAAAACCCGTCGATCCCAATCAAAAGTGCAACATGTAGCCTCGCGGCGGGCCACCCTGTCCGGTACCCCTACTCGCTACCGGCGGACTATGCCGCTCAACAACGGGACGGAAATAAAAAGCTACGAGTTAGTGGAGCGGGGTATTGCTATTAGTTGATAATTGTGTTAGTATAGATACAATTCTATAGGATAAATGTTCTACGGGAAGAACCTTTATCGTGTGGCTCACTTTCTTGGATGATGAAGCTCGAATGTCGACAACAACAGTTGTCGGCGTGTGCGACAAAAGTATAGAGAGAAAGGGTAAGCGATGTTTTTGAACGACAAGCAGTTTAACGACGCTTTGCTTCGGATTTACCGCGCCGAACGCACACGTCGCGCTCGAGTGGTTCGGTTCGTCAGAATCGAGGCAGAGTGGTTGAGGCTGGCGTGGGGCGAAGCTGCCGAGTATCGACTTGGTCGCCGCAACAAGCAGCACGTTCGGCGCAACTGAGCAATCTTTGCCGCCGCCCGGTATTGCAATGCATTTCCTAACGAACAGAAAGGTTTGTCGTGCGTCGAACAAACGTTCACATGATGTTGCACGCTTGGAAAACTGATTCCAAGCAGGTAATTGAACTGTGGCGGGATTGGTGCCTGAGATTGTTTGGGAACCGTTCGCGGTAACAGCCGGTCGATCCAAAGAGCCGACCTGAAAGTAGAGCCTCGCTCCTTTCGGGCCGGCTCTATTTTCATTTTTAAGGACTCGACAAGTTGTGTTTATTTTGTTATAGTAGCAGATGAGTTTCCTCTCTTTGAACTGTGGCGTTAACTGAATGTGTACAGACGTGGCAGAGTTAAAGAGAAAAGGCGATGAAAACATGCTGAGTTTTCAGACGCGTTGAATGATGGGGTACTCCCGTCTGCCGAAAGATCTATAAATAACTGGAGTTTTAATACTACATGCCTACAATTAATCAATTAGTGCGTAAGCCTCGCAAGACAGCTCTTAAAAAGAGTAAGTCTCCTGCGCTTGGCCGTATCCACAATGCACTAAAAACTCGTTACTACGAGCAAAATGGTCCGCTAAAACGTGGCGTTTGTATCAAAGTAACAACTAAAACACCTAAAAAGCCAAACTCAGCCCTTCGTAAAGTTGCCCGCGTTCGTCTGACGAACCAGCAAGAAGTCTGGGCTTACATTGGTGGCGAAGGTCACAACCTCCAGGAACACGCCGTTGTGCTGGTTCGTGGTGGTCGCGTACCAGACTTGCCAGGTGTTCGTTACCACATCGTCCGTGGAGCACTTGACCTTCAAGGTGTCGCTAAACGTAAACAAGGCCGTTCTAAATACGGTGCAAAGAAGGATGATAAGTAATGCCTCGTAAAGTAACCGCTAGTCTGCAGCGTCAACTAAGTCCAGACCGCAAATACCAAAGTGTTCTCGTGCAACGTCTGATCAACAAGTGTATGCTTGATGGTAAAAAACTTGTCGCTGAACGAGCTGTGTATGGTGCGCTTGAAACAGCTGCCAAAAAGCTTGGTAGCGAAGATCCTCTTGAAGTATTTGAAAAAGCCCTTAAAAATGTTTCTCCAAACTTTGAAGTGAAATCTCGTCGTGTTGGTGGTGCAAACTACCAGATTCCATTCCCAGTAGAAGGTCACCGCCGTTTGCACTACGCATTCAGCTGGTTGGTTCAGTCTGCCCGTTCTCGTAAAGGTATTCCATTTTCTCAGCGTCTTGCGCTAGAGATTATTGATGCCCACAACGAAGCTGGTGCTGCCTACAAGAAAAAGGAAGATACGCACAAGATGGCCGAAGCAAACCGAGCGTTTGCTCACTTTGCCCGAGGCTAGCCCTCCGCGTAACTGATAAAATATCCCTGGAGTTATCCGGGGATATTTTATATAAAAATTACTCAAGGTGGCATGGCTAGTAAAAGTGTTATCAATCTGGTAGAATAGTGTCTAAGAGCTATTTTTTATGGCAAAAAATAATTAACGAAAAGGATGTGTAGTTTCTCATGGCAGCAAAAAATGTCCCACTAAAGGACTTTCGTAACATTGGTATTATCGCGCACATTGATGCGGGAAAAACAACCACAACAGAAGCAATTTTGTATCGAACCGGCCTTTCTCACAAGATTGGTGCTGTTCATGATGGAGCTACAACGACTGACTGGATGGAACAAGAGCGAGAGCGTGGTATTACTATTACCTCAGCTGCCGTTACTTCGTTTTGGAAAGAGCATAAAATTAACATTATCGATACACCAGGCCACATCGACTTTACAGCTGAAGTAGAGCGTTCACTACGTGTCCTTGACGGCGCGGTCGTTGTTTTTGACGGCAAAATGGGTGTTGAAGCTCAGACGGAAACTGTCTGGCGTCAGGCCAACAAGTACGGCGTGCCACGTATTTGTTTTATCAACAAGATTAACCAAACAGGTGGAGATTTTTACAAGTCACTCGATTCAATTCGTCACCGTTTGTCAAAACACGCCCTGCCTGTTCACTTGCCAATTGGTTTTGAAAAAGAGATTAACGGCATTGTTGACCTGGTTGATATGAAAGCCTACACCTACACTGAATTTGCCGATCACCAACTTGTAGTCGGGGATATTCCAGCTGACATGCTCGAGAAGTCAAAAAATGCGCGTAGCCTTTTGGTTGAAGCAGCGGTTGAGGCCGATGATGTATTGTTCGAACGTTTCCTTGAAAAGGGTGAAGAATCAATTACGGTCGAAGAGCTGAAAAAGGCGCTTCGACAACGCGTGCTAGCCGGTGACTTCTATCTTGTCACAGGTGGCGATGGCCGCGGTGTGATGGTTGAAAAGGTTCTTGACCTTGTTGTTGATTACTTGCCAAGCCCACTCGATGTTGACGCTATCTGGGGCGTTAACCCTAAGACTGGTGACGAGATTGAACGCAAACCGAGCGAAACCGAGCCACTAGCTGGCTTGGCGTTTAAGATTGCGACTGACC
>JAYTAD010000037.1:0-23335 GCA_043737705.1 Candidatus Saccharimonadota bacterium
CTTAGTATTCTGCGTAACTCGCTTTCAGCTCAAACATACTCGAATAGCTAGGAGTGTCTTGCAGTATTTTTACCGGATAATACAGAGACCCCAGACCCCGGGGGCTACAAGAAAAGCCGAAAGGTTTCGCTTAGCCGCAGTAGAGTTGCGCGACTATTCATCTTACATGGCAATCTACAGCCCGAGCTCGACAAGACGCCGGGGCTCTTGTTCGAGCCCGGAGCGAAGCCATGCCTGTAAGAGGGATGGTCAAGGAACGAACAATAAGAAGTATGTAACCCATTCCCCTCTTGTAGACCCTTGACGCACCCCGTTATATTTGGTACAATCAGTTAGATTTTGTTATTAATTTAGAGGAGTTACTCCATGTCACACGTTAAAGCAGGTGGTTCAGCCAAAAACGTCCACAATAATGCCGGTCGCCGACTTGGCGTCAAGCGTTTTGGTGGTCAAACAGTTCGTACAGGCGAAGTCCTAGTCCGCCAAACAGGTTCAACTAAACTTGCCGGTCCCGGAACATTTATCAGCCGTGATTTCACTATTCACGCCGCTATCGACGGTGTTATCGGTTTCAGTAAAGTACGCAAAAGCCGCTTTACCGGCAAAACGACTCCTCGCACCCAAGTCCACGTCGTCTAATAGTATTTACGATATTAAAATAACCTCCACTATGGAGGCTATTTTATTGGGCGATAAAACTAGTCTACTAAAATCGTCGGTACAGTGACTCGTAATGGCCTGCGAGTGCTTGTATTTGAGGCTTCATTTCACGCCAGGTTTGTCCTGCAATTTGCCCCCAATAGGTTGAACTTTCACCATTGCCGCTTTTTTGCGCATCACGTTTCGATTGAAGTGCTTCTGCGTAACTCCGTAATAAATGAATATCAGTAACGTCGAGGCTCTTTGTAAGCTCAGCTAGCGGGTCCGCCACTGTCTCAGCAGGATTAGCTATGCCAACCACATCAAGTGCATTGTCACCAAGAGATTCAACGGTTTTAAGTTTACCCGCGATCTCCATGCCGCGAGCGTTGATGGCGTCAATAAGGGCCGACGCTGTTGATTCATGCGTCAACAGGCCGTCAATAGTCGATCTAAGGCCATTCGATCGCGGTATCAGCGTCATGGGGTTCAAACCCTCAGTTGGGCTGTTTAGCTCGTGGACTAAATCGCTGAGCTGCTCTCGTACTTTAGCAAGGCTATACGACTCGCCACTTCCATTCTTGATGTTCCCGCTACGAGCCAGAGTCTCGATACTTTCAATAAATCCGGTCATTAACCCAAGTCGTCCTTGTGCGTCTAGCTTTTCCGCCTCGGCGGTGAGGCTTTCGGCAGTTTCAACCCGTTCTAATTTTTGGGCGTTCCAGTCGGGAACTTCGATTAACTCACGTGGAGCTATAGTGGGTTTGTCAGGTGTCGGTGCTGTAAATGGAATTTTCTCTGGAGACATATTTTTTTGTTTTTAATAACCTTTATTAAAACTATAGCATAAGCTTGATAAAAAAGCAACCCCTTTGCTAAGGGGTTGCTAGTAGAGTATCAAAATATTACAGGGTTGGCTGTTGTTCGAGTAACCCAAGGTGGAATTTAACACGCTCAACGACGTCACCTATCACAACCTGTGATTTCACCAGGTAATCGTCAACGCCAAGCGCTTCGGCCCGCTCTTTGTCTTTTGGCTGACTGAGGGCAGTTAGCATAATAATCCGAATATTAGCCGTCTCTGTGGTATTGCGCAGAATATCAAGCACATCAAAACCGCTAATCTTTGGCATCATAGCGTCCAGCAAGATAAGGTCGGGCTTAAAGTCAATTGCAGCCGACAGGGCTTCCTCGCCATTATTGACTTCACGAATCTCGAAGCCTTCGAGCTCCATACGAGATTTGTAAACAGTCGACAATGCGACATCGTCTTCTACTAGGAGGATTTTTTTCTTTGTATCCATACTGTCCATTATAGTACTACACTCATCGATAAAAACACAAGCATTACAGTCCTAACTCCTTTTTAGCCGCGTTAAGTTGCGGGTCAACACTAGCATTGACATCTTCCTGAGTCAATGTAGCCGTTATATTAGGCGTAATGCCCTCTTTTGTGATGTTCTTGCCACTTGGTGTATACCAGCGAGCAACCGTCACCTTGAGCTGCGCTCCTTCGGGCAATGTAATCAATTTCTGGACGCTACCCTTGCCAAACGTTTTTTCGCCCACTAGCTTAGCGACGCCGTGGTCCTGCAAGGCTCCAGCCACAATTTCACTGGCACTCGCACTTCCAGCGTTGACAAGCACAACTGTGCGAATTCCCGCCAAAATGGGATCTCTACCAGACTTGAGCTCGTCGATGACTTTGCCGTCCGTACGTTCGGAAACGACGACCTTATTATCAAGCCAAATCCCCGCAACGTCCTGTGCGGAGGCCAAGTAACCGCCACCATTTCCCCGAAGATCCAAAATAACAGCTTTAACATTTTGACTTTTAAAGTTTCTAGCGGCTGCACGGGCTAAAGTTGCAGTTTCACTATCAAACCGGCTAATTGTCAGCGTGCCAACGCCGTCCGTCACGCTGCTGTCGACGCTGGGGTTAGAAATAGTTGCACGAGTAATGGTAAATTCTTTGACTTCAGTGCCGCGTAGAACCGAAAGCTTGACGGTCGTACCTGATTCACCACGAATTTGAGTAACCGCTTTTTCAACAGTCCAGCCAGTCGTTGCTTGATCGTTAACACTAAGAACGGTATCACCCGCGTTGAGACCAGCTTTTTCGGCTGGGTTAGATTTAAGTGTGCGAATGATAGTTATTTTTTCTTGCCTCACACCTATCTCGGCACCAATACCACCGCCGATATTACCAGACAAGTCATTTTCAAAGGCACTTGTCTCTTTCGAATCCATATAGAGCGTATAGGCATCGCCTGCCGCGCCGACGAGGCCCCTGTTTGCTCCTTCAACAAGCGCCTTGTCGTCAAGCCTACCGTCATAGTTGGCCTTGAGCGCTTTGTAGGTTGCCTGAACAGAGCTTAGGTCAATGTCGCCCGCATAGATTTTAAGCCCGAAAGCAGGTCCCACGACGCTCAGTATTTGCTCACTACGAGTACCTGCAAAGAATCCGATCACAGCCGTTGCCGTGATGATCAAAAACAATAGATTAGCCGACAAAGGCTTCTTGGTCTTAGCCTTCTGTTTGTGCGGATGCGCACTATCTGCGTGTTGCTGATGGTCTGTCATAACTCTCCCCTGTTAGTGCGTTTGTTTACTTATCCATAATTATAGCGCACTCAAGGCTGAGTACGCTATAGAAGTTATGGTTTGTGCTATTTTACAATTTGAACATAGTGGTCAAAAGCACTTGTAGGTAAATTCATCATGCTATACATGCCGTAACCTTGGCCGTAGTCGTAGTTATACTGGCTGACAGTCACCATACTTCCGTCAGCGCTAACACCCTCAACCCACGCAACGTGCCCATATTGCTGACCAGCCTTATAGGGATCCATCACAGCGATAGATCCTGCTCGAGGAGCCCCATCGGCTGAATTAAAACGCGCCATTGCATTGCCGGTAAAGTCCTTTGCGTCACCCCACTTTGGATAAAAGCTCGTCTCTTTTGCTATCTTCCATGCGACGTAGCTCGCACATTGACGACAACCGTATCCATATCCATCGCCGCCATTACCATCGGCGCCGCCCGTAGACAAGTATCCCCACATCGGACAAGTAGATCCATTCCATGGATAACTACCCAGCAAGCCACCGTCAATAACAGTACCGCCACTGAACCTAGCCGCCAGTGCCGCCTGATTCGCCCGCGCTTCTGCAATTTGAGCCTGCCTATCACCGATTAGGCCCTGATAAGTAGCTTCGTCGTTTCTAGTCGCATTTAGCAGATTTTGCTGTTCGGCTTCCTTGGCAGCAAGTACATTCCTTTGATCTTTCTGGTCAGCAAGGATTTTTTCTACATCTACTTTTTGTTGATCGAGTGTAATCTTTAAAGCCTTAATCTCTGCGATAGTCGAAGTCAATTGGTCGCGGACAGAATTGCGATATTCTTGCTTATCAAGGAATTCACTAATAGTCTTGCTGCTCGCAATCATTTCGATAGGAGATATTTTATCATCGACGTATAAGTCTGCGATTATATCGCCCAAAACATTTTTATTGTCAGCAATCTTCTTCTCTGTCGCAGCAATGTCTACGACCAATTTGTCATATTGAGCCTGGTTGATATCAATTTGTGCCTGAATAGCAGCCTTTTGGTTGGCAATTTTTGCAACTTCCGAGCCCAGGGTTACAGCCTCGCCATTAAGGCGATTAGCTTCGGCTTGATATTGGTTAATTTCCCTTTGAAGAGTTTGAATTTCACCATCGAAATCTCGTGCGTAAGCAGAATTACTGATTTGAATCGTTACAGCAACAACCACAATCAACGCAATAAGCGCTAGCAATGACTTTGCTATAAAAGGAATTGAAGCTGGTGTGGTGGTACGCAGTTTCATGTCAGGACCAAGCGTAACATAAGCGGTATAGGTTTGTCAATCATAAAACCCCTTACTACAGCTTCAAATAACGTTGGGTTGCAAGAAGAGACGAGACAATTCCGATAAACGCACCGATAACTATCATTCCCAGCAAAACAAAGGGCGCATAGAACGTCATAAAGTCGATAGTTGGCTGCACTGAAATTTGATAGCTAGAAAGTGTCTTGGACGAAGCGTATAGTCCGGCAAACCCCAATCCCGATGCAAGAAGCGCGGCAATAAATCCATACACAATTGCCTCAACCAAGAACGGACCACGAATAAATGACCGATCAGCGCCAATCAGTTTCATCATCTGAATCTCTTCCTTGCGGTTAAAGATAGCCATCCGAATCGTGTTAAAAATAATCAACGAAGAAATAGCGACAAATACAAGGCTGGCGACTAGCCCTACCTTTTCGGCAAAACCAATTGCCCGACCGATAGATACGATACTTGCCCGACGTTCGCCGGCGAATGATGGTGCGCGAGAGGTATCAAGATGCTCCTTTATGAGCTTGTCACTCTTGACGAAATTACTTAGCTGCGAGGTATCGTTAATATCTTCAATGACAACACGCAGGATAGCTGGATTTTTGTTGGTGGCTTCTTTAAGAGCCTCGAGGTACTGTATATCGTTTTTATTATCTTTCACGGATTGCGCTCTGGCATCTTCAGCGCTGACGTAAGCCACCGATCGAACGGATGATAGTTTTTTTAATTGCTGAGTAATGTCAGCCGCTTGTTGGTCGGTTGTACTAGTTTTGAGATAAATTGACATGTCGACTTTATCGCGGAGCTCTCCGACGGTCTCGGCCAAGATTGAACGGGCAGCGACTGCCGAAAAGATGATAAGTAGCGTAATTGTCATCACGGCTGTTGCTGCAATAGTCAGCCACGCATTACGGGTAAAATTGTTGACTCCGTAACGACACATACGGACAAACGTCAGCCACTTACGACGGTTCTGCTTTTGCCTGGCAAACGACTTCGAATCTAATTTGCGCTTGCTCATTGCCTGTAACTCCCCTGCGCTTGGTCACCCGTAATTTTGCCGTGTTCAATTGTAATAACCCGTCGTTTCAGTTTGTTAACAATGTCAACGTTGTGGGTCGTTAAAAGAACCGTTGTGCCGTATTTATTAATCTTTTCAAGCAAGCGGACGATGTCCCAGCTGTGCTTCGGGTCGAGGTTTCCGGTTGGCTCATCGGCAATCAGAATCTTTGGCTGACGAACAACCGCTCGAGCAATCGCGACGCGTTGACGCTCGCCACCAGATAATTGATGTGGAAATTGCTTTTCTTTGCCAGTCAGTCCAACAAGCTCAATCACTTTCGGAACAGTATTTTTAATTTCACGACCACTCATACCGGCAATCTCAAGTGCAAAAGCAATATTTTCAAACACTGTCCGCTGTGGTAATAATTTAAAATCCTGAAACACCACACCAATCTTGCGACGTAACATAGGAATATGGCTATCCTTGAGAGTGTCGTAGTCAATACCTCCGACAACTATTTTGCCACTAGTCGGTTTTTCTTCGCGCGTCAGAAGTTTAAGAAGTGTCGATTTCCCAGCACCACTCGTACCAACTAAAATCACAAATTCACGTGGCTCAATAAATAAGCTCATGCGATTAATGGCCGGCGCAGTATCCTTGCCGTATGATTTGGTTACCCTATCAAGTAGTATCATTGCTAACGACCATTATAGCATAAGAGTAAACGGGCGAGCTAAACTGAGGCTGCTGCGGGACGCTCTAGATACGCTTCGATAAAGCCATCCAGTTTGCCATCCAGCACCCCACTGGCGTCACGATCTTCGTGCTTTGTGCGCGTGTCTTTGACCATCGTGTATGGGTGCAGGACGTAATTGCGAATTTGACTGCCCCAATTGGCCGACTCACCCGCTTGAAGATCCGTGATATTGGCAGCGTGTTGTTCAAGTTGAAGTTGCGCCAGCTTACTCCGCACAATTTTGAGTGCCGTCTCGCGGTTTTGCAACTGACTACGCTCATTTTGAATCGACACAACGATTCCCGTCGGTAAATGCGTTACCCGTACAGCACTGTCGGTCGTATTGACCGATTGGCCACCGTGCCCACCCGCTCGGTACACATCTATCTTCAAATCTTTATCGTCAAGTTGAACCTCTTCGGGGGCATCAATCTGCGGAAGCACCTCGACAAGCGCAAAGCTTGTCTGGCGAAGATTATCACTGTTATACGGGCTCAGCCGCACCAGTCGGTGAACGCCATGCTCACTTTTAAGTTTTCCGTAGACATACGGGCCGGTTACTTCAATGACGCTTGACTTTATGCCAGCCGTTTCACCAACCGAACGCTCGATAATTGCTGTTTTCATTCCTGATTTTTCTGCCCAGCGCAAATACATCCGCTCCAACATCTCTGTCCAATCTTGCGCGTCCGTGCCGCCAGCTCCTGCACTGAGGCGCAAGATTGCACTGCGATCATCGTACTCGCCGGTATATAGCAGTTCTCTCCTTTGGAGTGCAAATTCACGCTCCAGGGCGGTCACCTGCTCGTCAAACTCACCCAGTAAACTATCATCGCCCATCTGTATCAACTCGGCTATGTCAGCGACCTGAGCTCGAAGAACCAACCAAGGCTCAACTGCACTGTTGGTCGCAGCAAGTTGTTTGCTTTTGTCCTGTGCCTCTTGCGGGTTGTGCCATATCTCGGACGTCGCCAGCTCTCCTTCGAGGACAGCTATTTTTTCTTGTTTGGCTACAATCGAAAGACGCACGAATGCCGCATCGACTTGTGACAATAAAGCTGTAATTCGTTTAAGTAATGGTTGCATGTTTATCTATTGTAACCGATTTCACAACGCTTCAACAGCGGCCACATATTGCTCGCCGCGATCAATATAATTCTTGAACAAGCCAAAGCTGGCACTCGCCGGGCTCAGCAACACAACTGAACCGGGCTGAGCAACTGAGCGAGCATGCTGAACAATCGTCTCGGCAGTCGGATTAAGTATAATTTCAAAGTCCCTAAACCCGGCTGTCCGGCAGGAAACGGCTATTTTTTCAGCCTCTGCGCCAATCAATAGCGCCCTTACCTTATGGTGCGTTAGCTCCATGGCCAATTCATTAAAATCAGATCCCTTTGATGAGCCTCCCAGGATAATAACTTTTGGTTCAGTAAAGGCCCTCAGGGCCGCAATCGCCGAACTGGGGGTTGTCGCGATGCTATCATCGTAGTAACGCACGCCCTCTAGTTCACGCACAAACTTCAAGCGGTGAGGTAATCCCATAAAACTACGAAAGCCTTTTTCGATTACATCTGTGTCTTTGGTTAAACTCCAGACCGCATCGATGGCGGCACAGGCGTTTTCTTGGTTGTGCCGACCAATAATTTGCAGTGTATCAACTGAACAAATTAACTGTTCACCGTAATAGAACGAACCGTCGTGGATATGTGCTGCACCAACGTCAGGATATGCAATAGTCTGCGCCAACGAGCTCCGAGCAATGCCCTTAGCGTACTGGTTTGTTTGGTTATACACAAGAATATCTTGACTTGTTTGATAGTGCGTAATGCGAGCTTTGGCATTTACATAATCTTGCATACCATCGTGTACATCAAGGTGCTCCTGCTCTATAAATAAGACGACGGCAATATGAGGCGACGCTTGAATATCCCACAACTGAAAACTCGATAGTTCATAGACAACAATATCCTCACCTTTAATATCCTCGAGCTCGTCAAGCGCAGCTATACCAATGTTACCCACCAGCCAGACTTTTTTTCCAGCTTCCCGAAGAATACCAGCAATGAGGCTAGCTGTCGTCCCTTTGCCTTTGCTGCCGGTCACCCCAATAATTGGCGCGGGGCACTTGGCAAAGAATTCGTTTGTTGCCGACCATATTTTACCATCGGTTTTAATTTTCGACGGGTCGAGCCCAGCCGTCCGCACCACTAGGTCAAAACCAACCAAATTATCGAGAGCGTCCTCGCCTATAATCGTCAGGACCCCAGTCGGAATATCAAGACTCGGCTGACGTTGGTCAACGATTGTTATCTCGTTTGCAGGATCCGCTGCGTAGTAGCGATAATTTGATACGCCTTCAACTCCATAGCCTGCAATTGCAATCTTCATAGAACTATTCTACCGTGGTTCGAACAATGTTGCTATCTTATCGTTAAGTTCAACAAGCTCTTGGCGTTCTCCACTACTGACCGCGGCCAGTACCCATGTATTGGCATCGATGAATTCACGAGCGGTATCTATCATGCGATCGAGCGAGACATTCTTTATCATATCCGGTACAGAACCGTAATTTTTGATAAAATCATCTGCAAAATAACGACCCGTATAAAAACTACTAATTTGCGAGACGGTTTGAGCGCCCATCTGGTAGCGTCCGAGGGCGAATGACTTAGCTGCCTCTATCTCGCCTTGGTTAATTTTTCCATCCAAAACGCAGCGAATTTCGCGCGTAATAATATCGAACAGTTCACTGGCTGTTTCGTGATTAACCTGACCAATGATATCCCAACTGCTATCATAATATCCCGCTCCAACATGGGCGCTCACATTATAAGCAAGGCCTTTTTGACGGGCAGCGCCAAAAATACGCGAGTACATCGTGCCGGTCAGAATGTGGTTGAGATAATGCATCGCATCCAACTCCTCGTCACTCAATTCGCGAGGTAGCGCCATAGACCAATTAAACGTCAGGTTGGTAGCATCTTTGCGACGAATCACGCTGGGGTTGGCGCTCGTCAGCTCATCACGCGGAACGATGAATCGTTCACCTTCTGGTAACTGAAAATCCTCGATTAAACGCTTAATTTCAGCCTTACGTCCACGAAGCTTACCAGCCACAACAAAGCGCATGTTGCGAGTCGTGTGCGTGCGACGATGATGCTCGCGAACATCGGCCAGCGTGACATTCCCAATCGTAAGAAGTGACTGACGGTAGGTCAACACATCCTCACCAAGCAATTGTTGCACCCGAGGCCACAGCAAACGATGGTGATCGTTTAAATAATTTGTCAGCTCGCTTCGAACATTACCTCTCTCGGCCTGAAGTTCAACGTCATTAAATCGAGGCTGACAAATTGCCAGTTTCTGAAGGTCCATAATACGATCCCATTCAAAATCCGCACAGTCGGCCTCGTATACCATCGACAAATCACTCGTATAGGCATTCCGATAGGCACCATTTTTGGTAAATTCTGACTCAAACTCGTGTTCGCTTTTATAGCGCGCATTGGCTCCAAAAGCCATATGTTCCATAATATGGGCAACCTGCTCGATGTCTTTTGCCTTGGTGTAGCGATTACCGGCCCGAAAGTGAAATTGCATACTCATAACGGTTGCGCCGGGCACATTAATAAGTAATCCTTTGGCGCCATTCTTCAGACGCACTTCTTCAACGGTATGATTCATATGAATTTACTTCCTACCACCCGTTACTTACGATTAGTCTTACGATTTTGACGTTCAGATTTCTTTTTTTTGCGGACGTCATTTTTTTTCTTGTGTAATTGCTGCAGTTCGGTTGCTTTTTTTACTTTGAAATCACCGTCTCGACTCAATTCACCACCGGTGACTTCATTAACACCGTGTTCGACGGCGTTCTCGGCCAGTCGGGTCAGTTCGGTGTCGTATTCCTCATCTTGACGAGCCACGACGTCGTTCTTGTGAACATGCATCACTGCCCGTAAAACTTCATCCCGTAGTGTTGCTTGTAGACTACTGAATAAATTTTGGGCTTCACTGCGGTACTCGACTAGCGGATCGCGCTGCCCAACGCTTCGCCAGTGAATCCCCTCTCGAAGGTGTTGCATATTCTCGAGGTGTTGCATCCATAGCGTATCAAGCACCTGCAAATAGACTTCACGTTCAACTTTTCGGACGACATCTTCGTCAAGTTCTTGCTCTTTAGCTTTGTAAAGTTTATCGACTTCCCTGCGAGCCAGCTCAAGGCGTGACTTATCATTCTTTTCATCGCCGATAGCTTTCAATTTTTTGTCACTGAGTGGAAAAATAGCTTCAAACTCTTCGGCAAAGTTTCTTCGGTTCTTTGCTGGTAACGCGGTTAATTCGCGCAACTTAGCATCAAGCAAGAGCTCCATCTCGGGTTTAATGTCAGTTCCTTCAAGAATCTTGCGTCGAATCGTGTAGACAACTCGACGATGACGATTAATCACATTGTCGTACTGTACGACATTTTTACGCGTATCAAAATTATAGCCTTCAACTCGTTTTTGAGCAGCTTCGAGCGTTTTTGAAACTGCTGCATTCTGAATAGGCGTATCTTCATCAACCCCAAGCCGATCCATGAGGCTCGCGATACGCTCGCCCTGGAAGATGCGCATCAGGTCATCTTCGGTAGAGACGTAAAATTGAGTTTCTCCTGGGTCACCTTGACGGCCACCACGGCCACGAAGTTGGTTATCAATGCGACGAGATTCATGGCGCTCAGAGCCAAGCACAACCAGCCCACCGAGCTCGACAACTCCCGCACCAAGTTTAATGTCGGTCCCACGTCCGGCGATGTTCGTAGCGAGTGTAATAGAGCCTTTTTGACCAGCTTTTTCAATAATGGCAGCTTCGCGTTCATTATTTTTAGCATTCAAAAGTTCGTACGGCACACCTTCTTTGTCAAGCCAGCCGGCAATTAGCTCATTCTTGGCAATTGAAGCCGATCCGACCAAAACAGGACGACCTTGGGCGTGATATTCTTTAATAGCCTGAGCAACTGCTTTTAATTTACCTTTTTCTGTTTTAAAGATAAGATCTTGCTTGTCGGTGCGATCAATTGGTCGGTTAGATGGAATCTGAATCACATCTAGACTATAAATTTGTTGAAATTCTTCGGCCTCAGTAAAGGCAGTACCGGTCATACCAGACAGCTTTTTATAGAGACGAAAGTAATTCTGAAACGAGACAGTCGCCAAAGTCATGCTCTCTTGGAGCACAGGGACCGCTTCTTTGGCTTCAATCGCCTGGTGTAGGCCTTCATTGTAGCGACGTCCTTGCATCAGACGTCCCGTAAACTCGTCAACAATAATCACTTCACCATCGTTGGTAACAACATAATCTTTGTCGCGTTTAAAAAGAGTTTGGGCCCGTAACGCTTGGTCAATATGATACACCGAACGAACGTAATCTGGGCTGTATAGGTTTTTGACGCCAAGGAGCTGTTGGATTTTCTCAACGCCCTCATCGGTCAAGGCAACACTTCGACGCTTTTCGTCGAGGATGTAGTCACTTTCAGTCAGCTGAGCGCCAATTTTTGCAAATTGATAATAACTGTCAGGATTTTCGGCAGCCGGGGCACTAATAATGAGGGGTGTTCGGGCTTCGTCAATCAAAATGCTATCCACCTCGTCCACAATGGCAAAGTGCAGATCACGCTGACGAAGCAGGTCGACTTCGTTGACCATGTTATCGCGGAGGTAGTCAAACCCAAACTCATTGTTAGTTCCGTAGGTAACATCGGCCGCGTAAGCTTCCTTGCGAGTCACTGGTCGTAGGCGTTTCATGCGAGGATCGTCGTGCGATTCATTATTGTACGTCGGATCATACATAAACGAAGCCTCGTTTATGATGACACCTGTTGAGAGACCCAAGAAATGATAGAGTTCACCCATCCAGCTGGCATCACGCTGCGCTAGGTAATCGTTTACGGTGACAACGTGGACACCTTTTTCTTCCAGTGCATTCAGATAGACAGGCAGGGTTGCCACAAGGGTCTTGCCCTCACCGGTTTTCATCTCGGCCACATTGCCTTCATGCAGCGCCATACCACCGATAAGCTGCACGTCGAAAGGACGCATGCCAAGTACACGATCAGCCGCTTCGCGAACTAACGCAAAAGCGTCTGGCAATAGGCTATCAAGGGTCGTTCCTTTTTTTTGTAACTGTTTTTTTAGAACTTCAGTCTGTTTTTTAAGGTCACCTTTTGAAAACTTGGCGTATTTATCAGCCAATGCATTGATGAGCCCGACTTTTTTTTGCAACACCTTTAAAATCTTAACTTGTGGGTCACCAAAAATCTTGGTTAACACCTTTTGCCTACTTACCATAATCAATAACCCTCACTTATCAGAAACTTCTGTAAAATTCTCTTTGTATTATACGGCCAGAAGGAGGATTGGACAAGGTGTTAGTTTTATAGTTCGCGCGAGTAACTACGTTTGAATCGGCTCATAACGCCACGCCTTCCAACATGCGCAATAGTAGATTGTTTGTATTTGCGCAGTTGTGATACGATTTTTGACTCTACGATATCAACCGCTGCAAGCATATTGCTTGTTGAATCAGTTGCGGTGAGAATTTTATCAGGCACGGACAATACTATCTCGGCTTCGTATTTATTGCCGTGATCACGATTAACCTGTTTGAGCTTGACCTCAGCCGTTACACTTTTCCGTGCATGGCGTGGCAGATAACGATCTAATCTTCCAACTTTTTTCTTAACGTACTGCTTGGTCGTCTCGTCCAAGTCGTACTTAATCCCTGTAATTTCGATTGATTTGATCATGTGCGTTACCCTCCTACTGTGGTTTGGTTGGTAGTTCTATTATAGCACTTCGCGGCCGGCCATATAGGCTCGCAGTACTTGCGGAATGACAACATGACCATCTTCAGTTTGAAAGTTTTCTATAATCGCAATCATGATACGACCAAGGGCAAAGGCCGTCGCATCATTAGTATGAACGAGCTCAATTTCGCCGTTTTCTAGGCGGACCCGTGTTTTAAGGCGCCTGGCCTGATAATCGGTCATGTAGTCAGCGGTGTGGGTCTCACGGTAGTTATCTTGCCCTGGTAGCCAGGTGTCCATATCGACACCTTTAGCGTTCGGCTTGCCAATATCAGCGGTACACTTTTGAATCACGCGATAAGGTAATCCAAGCCCCGTCAACAAATACTCTTGGATAGCAACCAACAAGAGATGTTCGCCTGGCCCATCACTAGCAGTTGATAAACTCTCCATCTCAAGCTTATCAAACTGATGCATCCGAAAAATCCCTTCCATATCTTTACCATAGGCTCCCGCTTCGCGACGAAAACTTGTCGCATAGCCAATATATCTCAGTGGAAGTTGCGCCTTATCAATAATTTCATCAGCGTGCATGCTGCCAAGGACATGTTCGGCGCTCCCCTGAAGCCATAAATCGTCATTCTCAAGCTTATAGCGGTCATCTCGTGGCTCCAACCGGTCCATTGCGTCATACATATCGGTGCGGATCATGAGAGGTGGCAAAACCGGTACAAACGGCTTTGACGAGACCGTCAGTCCTGCCTTTTTAGCAATACTAGCAAGTAGAGCCTCGTCGGTAAGCGTATCGAGGACAAACTGTATGATGGCAAACTGTAATTTTACTAAATCACCCTTAATATACCCAAATCGGCTGCCAGTCACTTTAGCGGCCCGTTCTTTGTCAATCCAGCCGCGCTGGGCAGCAATATCTGCGTGATTACGCGGTGTGAACTCAAAGTGGGTTGACTCGCCAACTACCTTCGCGACAACATTTTCGTCTTCGCTGGCGCCAACTGGCACGTCGCTGGTTGCAACGTTAGGAACTTGCTTGATAAGAACAGTAAACGTTTCATCAACCTCGCGCAGAGACATCTCGACAGTCGCCAGCTCGTCTTTGATCAATTTAGCCTCAGCGATCAAATCATCCGAGGGTCTACCACCCTTTAGTTGTGACGAAATAGTATTTCGTTTTTCGCGCAGAGTATCTGCCTGAGACAAAAGCTGGCGGCGTGTTTCGTCTTGACGAAGTAGTTCGTCAATATTGACGTCGTAGCCTTTGTTTTTGGTATTCTCTTTGACTAAGTCGGGGTTTTCTCTGATAAAACGAATGTCTAGCATGTGTTTATTGTATCAAATTTCTCTGTTATTCCGTACGAAGTGCTTCAATTGGATCAAGCTTGGAAGCTTTACGAGCCGGGAAGTAGCCCGCAAGCATGGCAATCACCATTAAAACAATCACCAAAAGCACAATTGGAATTGGTTGGAATATCAGCAAATAGTTACCGTCGCCCAGTGTCAACTGACGGGTTATCCAAGGATTGAGCGCAAGACCGCCACCAACCGCAAGCAACGCCCCAAGCGTTCCGCCCAAGAATCCAATCCAGGCCGCCTCAAACTGGAATAATCGACTGACATGACGTCCACGCATACCCAAGGCTTTCATAAGACCTATCTCACGGGTCCGTTCTAAAACTGAGATATATTGGGTATTAATAATCCCAAACACACTCGTAATGAGAGCGAGGACCCCAAATCCAATTACGATACCTTGCAGTACATTCACAATCGTAAACAGCAATCCCTGCAGATCTTTGGCTGTTTGAACACCATAACCCTTTGCGACAAGCGCTTTTTTAACGCTAGCTGGGTCAATGCCTGTTTTGACACTAGCGGTAGCGATGCTGTATTTACGGTAACTACTAGTGCCTTCGGTACTGAACTCTGATAACTGCTTAGCTTGTGCGTTACTAACTTGTACATTCGACATTGCCGTCAAGGCCGTGGCCGATTTACCAACAATCGCAACTACTTTAAATTGAACATCTTTTGGTTGTGGTACCCCAAGCTGTTGAATCGCTGCCGCGCCTTGGGTGAGCGCCTCCTGGATTTGGGCCTGTGTTGGCGTCGGTGTGCGCTCAAAATGAATCGTCACCGTCGCTCCGATAGCGTCCTGAGCATACTTAAAACCAAGCAGAGACACGTACGCTTCAGGTAAGGCAATCTCGCCATCAGCAATTGATGTACGAAGTGACGGTAAGCTTCCGGCGACAACGGTCTGAGTGACTCCCGAGTCGTACTGGGTAACGTCGGCCGTGTACTTCTTCTGATCAGGACGAGTCATATACTGTGCGTTAATCGTGTAGGCTGGGCTAATACTAGCGATATCGCTACGAGCAGCGATAGTATCAATATCATCCTGAGTTAATTGCTTAACAACAGTCCTCCCTGTCGCTCGCATCAACAAACTCGCATTTGGATCGTACTCTTGAGGGCCAGTCTCGCCACCTTCAAAAAAACTCTTGTCTTTGGCAATTGCCAATATCTGCGGGTCGATATTTGTTGTCAAAAGCGTGTCGGCATATTGGCGAGCTCCCTCACCGGCAGCAATCGCGAGCGTCAGGGTGAATGCCCCAACAGCGATAGCAAGACTAGTCAGAATAGTGCGAGCTTTGGCGTGCTTCAGGCTACGACCCGCTCGACGAATGATATCAAAAGTTTTCATTATTTGTCACCTCCCACAATTCGATCAATCTTTCCGTCTTTTAGATAGATTTGCATGTCACATTTTGCGGCTAATTCTTCGTCATGAGTCACAATAACAAGTGTACTGCCGCCTTGTTTATTGAGACCGAACAATAACTTTTCAATCGATGCGCCAGTCGTGGTATCTAAATTACCAGTTGGCTCATCAGCAAAAATAATACGGGGATTATTAACAATCGCCCGCGCAATTGCCAGGCGCTGCTTTTGTCCACCAGACAAATTGCCCGCTTTTTGCTTCTCTTTATCGCTCAGTCCGACCACTCGTAGGGCTGCGATAACTCGCTTAGTACGAGTGCTCGCAGACAGACTAGCAATTTCAAGCGGCAAAGCAACATTCTCGAACGATGACTCGTTGGCCTGCACAAAAAAAGCCTGAAAAATAAATCCAATTTTTTCCGATCGAAACTTATCAACC
The DNA here is from genome assembly GCA_043737705.1 of Candidatus Saccharimonadota bacterium. Lineage (GTDB taxonomy): Bacteria > Patescibacteriota > Saccharimonadia > Saccharimonadales > Saccharimonadaceae > UBA1547. Next base: position 16,213 of record JAYTAD010000037.1, read on the forward strand.
GCTTTAGCTTTCAATCGCAAGATATCAACACCGTCTACAATCACCTCACCAGCTTCCGGGCGATCAAGACCACTCATGACGTGCATTAAGGTAGATTTGCCCGAACCAGACCTACCGACAATTGCCACGCTCGCTCCGTCGGGAACGACAAAATTAATATCATCAAGCGCCGTAAATGTAGTTTGCTTTTTACCGTACGTTTTTGTGATATGTCGCACTTCAATCATCAAATCCCCTTCTGTAACGCTTTTGTAAGCTTAAGCTATATCTAAAAATAATAACTCAACTATCTTAACATTACTAGCGGTGAAGCAGAAATGTTCAGACGCGAGCCCTACCGATGAATCGTCAGGCTATGGCAAAGTAATGTCAGGATAAATCCCGCGCGTCACATCGTCATACTCGCTCCGCAGTTGCGGAAAAGGTACGCCCTCACGAGCCGTCACGCCCTCAAAAACCCAAAAGACCCGTTCGCTAAAACCCCATCCACAAGCAGGTGGCATGCCGTATTCAAGCATTTCAACATAATCGATATCAAGCATCATCGCTTCGTCATCACCGCTATCGCGCATCGTTTGTTGCTCAACAAAGCGATTCAACTGGTCAACTGGGTCGTTAAGCTCTGAAAAGCCATTGCCCAGCTCGCTACCGGCAATAATAGGCTGGAACCGCTGGACTGTGCGGGCATCATCGGGATTAGTCTTTGCCAGTGGACTGATAAAGGTTGGGGTATTAATCAGCCAAACAGGACCGACGACGTCTTTGCGTATGTTTTTCCAAAGTTTGTCGATGCCACGGGCCCTGTTTTCGGTCTGCTCGACTTCGAGCTTGTTGTCGGATAAGGCTTTTTTCACCTCATCAAGTGACGATTCATGGACATCAATCCCGTAACGTTCTTTGATGACGGTCGCATAATCCCATATCTCCCAGTCGACGTTCATATCGACGTGTTTACCGCCTAGGTCAAACTCGAGCGTTCCGAATGTTTCTTGCAGAGTGAACTTGTACATGTCAGTCATAAACTGCATACCGTCTTGCCAATTAGCGTAAGCCCAATACCACTCCATAGCCACATGTTCTGGCAAATGCTCGTCACTATAGTTTTCATTCCTAAATCGTGGACCAATATCGTACACTTTTTCAAAACCAGCACCAATCAGACGCTTCAAAGGTAGTTCGTGGCTAATGCGCAAATAAAAGTTCTGGTCCAGAGCGTCCATATGAGTCACAAAGGGGTTTGCGTCTGCGCCACCGGTTGTATGTTCGAGCACAGGAACATTAATTTCTAAGAAGCCGTGTTGGTTCAGATAATCCCGTGTGGCCTGCCAAAACTTGCTTCGACGCACAAAGCGATTACGGACGTCCTGATTAACGTTCATGTCGATATAACGACGACGCATACGCTCTTCTTTGTTAGTAAAACCTTCTTGAACGCTAGGCATTGGGCGCAAAGCTTTCGAAAGGAGCCGAAAATTCGTTACAAAAATAGAAATTTCACCGGTTTTACTTTTGATAATTTCTCCGGTCGCTTCGATAAAATCACCAGTATCAAGCAGCGGCAGATCGCTCATCCCGAGTTGCCCATCCGAAGGATTGCGCTCAGCTACACGCCCATCTTGGAAAAATAGCTGAATTTCACCACTAAAATCCTTGACGACAATAAATGCCAGTTTACCGAACTTACGAATACCCACGATCCGACCTGCAATTGCAGCCGTTTGTCCCTGTAGCTCATCAAAACGATTAATAATATCGCCTGCCGTACGCGTCCGTCGAGTATCGGCTGGGTAAGGATTAACGCCCAATTGCTTGAGTTCACCCAGCTTTCTCAGCCGTTCATCACGAAAATCTTTTAGTGTCGCCATATCCGTTACAGTATAGCATAAACGTAAATGCAAATATCCACCGCCAAGCTGACGATGGATATAGTTTAGAAAAACAAGACTAAATTAGCCGATATTGATGATTTGATACGTAACATCACCTTTTGGTGTGGTAATCGTGGCACTATCGCCAACTTTTTTGCCAAACACGGCTTCTCCGATTGGAGATTTGTTGCTCACCTTGCCCTCGTGTGGGTTAGCCTCAACTGGCCCTACAATGGTGTAAACAACTATCCTAGTGCCGTCAGTGAGCTCGACTTTACTACCAAGCGTTACATGGGTCTTGCTACTCGTCTTGATAAGATCTGCGTTTAAAAGAATGTCCTCAATCTCAGCAATACGGCTTTCAAGTAGTCCCTGCTCTTCGCGTGCAGAATCATATTCGGCGTTCTCACTTAGATCACCAAAATCACGTGCTTCAGCAATTTTATCGGCAATCGCACCACGGCGACTCTTAAGACCCTCGAGTTCAAACTCAAGTTCTTTCTTTCCTGTAGTGGTAATTTGATATAATTTTTTCATTTCGTTTTTTCCTTTTAGCCAAAAGGTGCATTTTAAGCACCTCGTACGCTATATATAGTGTACCATACCGCGTAAACGACCCAAAACGGTGTCTACGGTCAGCTAATTTTAGCAAGCAGCTGGTCACGTGTCAATAACAATGTTTCACCGGTCATTCGTGTGGTAAATTCATATTGATTGGTCGTTAGTAATCGGTCACTAACGGTGACACGATACGGTATGCCAAAAAGTTCGCTGTCGGCAAACTTCTGACCAGGACGAACATCGCGGTCGTCATAGAGGGTTTCTATATCTTTCTTACATAATTCGCTGTACAGTTCATCGGCATGAGTCGTCGCTGCTTGTTCGCCAATACGTACAAGATAGATTTTTGCAGGCGCGACGCTTTCGGGCCACACTAGACCTTTTTCGTCAGAAAAATGTTCGGCAATCAAACCCATTACGCGGCTCGGTCCTATGCCGTAACTACCCATAATAACCGGTTTAACGCTTCCGTCCTCATCGGTGAAGTTTAGCCCAAGAGGTTCGCTAAACCTGGTGCCTAAAGTAAATATATTACCTACCTCTACCGCTGTTTTCTCTTCAAGCTCACTACGTTCTATTCCGAGATCAGCCAAAACCTCATCATTATAAACTTCTTCGTTAATAGCCAGGCGCTTGCCGTTATGAACATAAATCCTATCTTCACCAACAGGGCTCAGTGTCTGGAACTCATGACTATATGGCGCAAAACTACCACCGCTAGCGACTGTCTTATAGGTCCACTCTCCCAAACCCAAACGATTATAGACGCGCAAATACGCATCGGATATTTTCTCATAAAAGGCATCATGTTCGGCCTGAGTGCGACTAAAGCTATACAAATCTTTCATCCAAAATTCACGGCCACGCATCAAGCCACTCTTTGAACGAAGTTCATTGCGAAACTTAATCTGAAACTGATAGGGATAAACCGGCAGGTCTTTGTAGCTTTGAATATGACTTTTCATGAGCTGCGTCAGCGGCTCTTCGTGGGTTGGTGCCAACCCCACCTCACTCCCACCGGCCAGCCGTGTTTTAAACCACACGTCCATTACTTCGTCGTTCCAACGCCCCGACGCCTCCCAGACATCTTTTTGCTGGAGCGCCGTTAAACTAATCTCGCTCCCGCCGACTGCATTCATTTCTTCGCGGATAATGTTGATGATTTTATCGAGAACAATTTTTCCCAGCGGCAGGTACGCATATACACCGGCCATCTCTTTATGAATAAATCCTGCGCGGATTAATAACTGTGCATTCTTGGCTACTTCATCGGCTGGGGCCGTTTTGCTCGTTTTCGTGAATAAATTTGTTAATCGCATATTATCCTCCTAGTGTATTCAATAGTGTCGGATTAATAAAGAGGAAATAAAATGCAATCCCGTTTTTTGTCATATGAAGAAGAATTGGCGCCCACAAACTGCCTGTCCAAAGTCGAAGCAAACACAGCATGATACTCAGCGCAAATGTATCAATCGCCACGTTCCAGGCGCCATGAATAAAACCAAAAAGTAAGCTCGTGACAAGAATTGCAATCCAAATCGGTACGAACTTTTTAAGGTTACCGAATAAATAACCCCTAAACAGGATTTCCTCGGCAACAGGCGCGATAACCACAAGGGTAAGAAAGGCCAAGATATATTCATAGCGCTGACCGAGTGATTCAAATCCGGTATTTTGTGCCTCTGAGACGTCAAACCCAGCCAACAATACCGTTGCCAAATAAATAAGCGCGGTAGAGATTACAAAATAAACAACTAGCCCAGCTGGCGCCGTCAAAATATCCGTCCAACTAGGAAGTCTATGCAGGCCAAGGTCGTGCAGTGTAACGCGACGCTTCTTTATAATCCAAGGAAGCCCGATAACAATACCGAGCGTCACTAGATAAATAAGGGCCGCAACTGCAGTCGTCAGCAGATTCTCGTTGATAGCAGCAAGTGGCGATATAGGTAGGCTCGAGAGTGACCATAGTAACCCGCCGACAAGCAACTGAGCAATCAAAAAGCCGCCAAAAATCCACCCCGGCAAAACAACTATCATCCACCATAGATGGGCTCGTTTCATGCTCCCTTCCGGGGGCGCTGAACCCTGACCCGAAAACTTAGAAAAGTTTCGTAACATCCGCAATCGTTACAAGGACGACTAGGCCCATTAACGTCAAGAAGCCGACAGTTTGGATTTTCTCTTCACGCTCTTTAGTAAGTTGCTTTTTAGATACTCGAAACAAGGCAGTCACGAACCAACGACCACCGTCAAGTGCAGGAATTGGCAAGACGTTCATAACAGCTAATGTTAACGAGATAATCGCCGTCAAAAACACAAGTTGAGTTGGGCCCGCTCGCTCGGCTTGCGGAAAAATAGTTCCCAAAATACCAATCGGACCCGCCACACTCTCGCCTGCCGTTTTAAGACTTTCGCTTGCTGCGCTGCGAGTTGACTGGTCTGGACTCAGCTGCAAAAAAACACCGCTAACTAGGTTACCGACAAGAACTCCAAGCCCCTGAAGTGTTGCCCAGGTAAATTGTCCGGTAGTCACGACACCGACTATCGGAGCCGACCAAGTTGATTGCGTCAGCTGCCGCTGACCAAGGCCCGCTCCAAATAAACTACCCGTTTTATCATTACGAAGAGTAAGCGTCACCACAGATTCGGTCCCGCCACGTGCGTATATTACATCTACGGTTTTGCCCTTATTGAGCTTGGTCAGGTCAATCAGCACTTGAGTTGATGGGACCGCTTGCCCAGCAAAACGGATAATTGTATCTCCTTCTTTCAAACCAGCTTTTTGCGCAGGGTAATCAGGTACAAGCATGGTGATCTCGACTGGCCGTTGCACTATCACCGTATCGCTTGCAACCGTAAACTGATCTGGCAGTGCCTTGGGCAAGCCGGTGACGGCAAGAACTGTCAGTAAGATTGCAGCAACTATCCAGTTAGCAACGACTCCAGCTAGCAAAATCTTGGTTTTTTGCCAAAAACTCGCTGCACCATAATCACCTTTACTACTGGCGGCATCGTGTTCACCCTGAAGCTTCACAAAGCCACCAAGTGGCAGCCAGTTAAGGCTAAAAAGAACACCATTTTTTAATTTTTTGCTCCAGGCCCGTGGTGGAAAGCCAACGCCAAACTCTTCGACAATAACTCCGTTGCGACGGGCTACAATAGCATGTCCTAGTTCATGAACTACTACCAAAAAAACTAGAATTATCAAACCCAGAGCAATGCCAACAATTAATTCCATTTATCCCCCAAAGCGCCGTGCGCGCGTGCTATATTCTTTTAGTATATCTGTTACGTCCTCTTTTGTCATATCTGGCCACAGTTTATCAAGGAACAACAGTTCGGCATAGGCCGATCGCCATAACATAAAGTTAGATAGACGGTGCTCCCCGCTTGATCGGACAATCAAATCGAGCGCCGGTATATCCGGTTGATAGAGGTTCTCTTCGATTAATTCGGGAGTTATTTCATCACTTTTGACGCCCGACTGAACAATTTTTTTAACCGCGTCTGCAATTTCGATTTGTCCGCCGTAGTTAAAACAAACCGCCAGTGTTCCACCGGTATTATCGGCTGTTTGGGCTTCGGCCTCAGTAATTGCTTTGAGGATTTTCTTATCAACCCGATCAAGCGAACCAAGCACTTTAAGCTTTATGTTGTTGTCGTTGAATATATGTAAGTCAGACGTAAGCAAGCGCAGTACAAGCCCCATTAATTTGCTGACCTCGTCTTCGCTCCGTTTCCAGTTTTCGGTACTAAAGATATAGGCCGAAACGTACTCAACGCCGGCATCAAACGTCGCTTTGGTAACTTCATGGATAGCATTATAGCCAGCCAAATGGCCTTCGTACGCCGGAAGACCGTGTTTTTTAGCCCAACGACGATTACCGTCAACAATAAAACCTATGTGGCGAGGGGTAAGATCACTCATTAGATGGTTAGAATATCTTTTTCTTTGGCTCTAAAGATTACATCGATTTTGCTGTTGTATGAGCTAATATCATCGTCAATCCCTTTTTCGATCCGTTTGACGTCATCTTCGGACAGTTCTTTGTTCTCTTTTTTGCGCTTAGCGTCTTTTAAGGCATCTTGGCGGATATTACGTAGGGCAATACGAGCCTCTTCGACTTTATCACCTGTTTGTTTAACTAATTGGCGGCGGCGTTCTTCGGTGAGGGATGGAACCGAAACGCGTACAATACGACCATCATCGCTCGGGTTAAATCCAAGTGATTGGTCGGCTCGGATTGCCGCAGCGATAAGCTGCACATTACTCGGATCAAATGGTGTTATCTGAAGTAGCTGTGGCTCAGGTGCCGTAATGTTAGCCACTTGGTTAAGTGGCGTCTTTTGTCCATAGACCTCGACCAAAATACCGTCGAGCATGGCTGGATGCGAGCGCCCAGTGCGAACTTTTTTTAACTCGTCTTCAAAATGAGCAATTGCCAGCTCAAACTTTTCCTCATATGGCTTGGTGTCAAACATAGTCCTTCTTTCTTACTTTGTCTTAATTATAGCAAAAATCGCCCCTTTCGGAGCGATTTTTTTCACCTAACAGTAGTTCGGTCTTATTCTGTGACGCCGAGCTCAATGCGTTTGAACTGACGGATTACAATGTTCTCACCCAGAATGGCAACGTTTTCTTTCAAAAAATCATTAACGGTCTGTTTGTCGTTTTTGATGTAGGTTTGATTAAG